>NZ_JAAHHC010000069.1:0-28800 GCF_010672265.1 Moorena sp. SIO3A2 | reverse complement strand
TTTTTCTCTGTTCTCGACTCAGAATCACCTTGTCTCGTTTTCCTCTTCCCATACTTTCCGCCTCAGTTATCCTATTTCTATTGCACTATTTTAGCTGTGCCACGCCAGTAGGGTGCGTTAGGGGCGGTTTGCCGTCATTTTCTACCTCGTAGCCACCGCTGGTAAAGCCGGCCCCGTAACGCACCACCGCATCAAACAGCAAAAGCGATGCACTCGAATAATTGAATATTTTCCTCTTCTATTCGAGTTTTGGCAACTCCGAAAACTGTTTTTGGAGTTGCCATTGAGTTACCAGACATTATTGATGTCATAAAACATAGTTCACTTATAAATCTTGGCAATCTCCTCAGATAATTGAGCCGGGGTCATTACCGGATATTCAGGTGGATATACAGATTCAGTTTCTCCAGATGGAGAGAGTGCCTCAAGGCAATTAGGAGGTTGACTTACCTTTCCTTTAAAGGGTTTATCTTTATCTGGAGACCACGCTTTTAGAAGTTTTGTTACATCAGATTTCATCTTCCCTCGTGTTTGATCAGGAACCCAACTTTTTTGTGAAAGTTTGTTTTCTACATATTTAACAAAACCAAAGGAGTCTTGATACTCTATTGGAGCAACGATCTTACAGTTCCTTCCAATGGCGGCTTCGTATTATTCCGATGCTGTATTAAGAATACTAATAAGCACAATTTCAGCAAATTCCGGTGACTGAAGATTCTTATGATTTTCAAAAAAACTATCTATAGCTGATTTTATGTCTGCCACTGATACCTGAAGTTTTTTAGTTACTTCCTCACTATAAGGTTGATATTTAGCTGTGTCGTATAGATCTTCCAAATTCTGTTTGAAATCATCAACACCTTCCTCTTTTAATTTATCTTGAATTTCCCCGTAAAGTTCCTCAATAGGATGTTCTAAATGAGATTGTGCTTGATCTGGGGTTCCCCCTTCTAATAAATCTTTGGCTGCAATCAGATGACCTTGCATTAGACCAAGATTTTTGATATAATATTCATCTAATATTTTTTCATATTCGGAGTTAGAAAAAAGTTCACTAGTTTTAGTAGGAGTATTACTAGGTAGATAGTACCCAATTACTACCACTAAAAGGGCAACAACTAAAGTAATAAAAACGTATTTGAGTATATTTTTCATAACGTTTACTGTTCTCAAAATTTGTTACTAGGAATAACTGAAAATTGTCCCATGCAACCATTTTAAGCAATTTGGTCTTGATGAGGGTGAAACATATAGTTTCCTGGGAAAGCATACGCAAACTCTAAAATATGCCGTTCCGCTGTACCCATAGTAATGACATCGGTTTTTAGAGTTGGCTTGATAGTACAACCGGTTGGATAAACTTTAAACATGTTGGCATGAATATGAAAAGTAACAGCCACATCATACTCAATCATATTCACTATATATAATCTTATTAACTGATTTTGATAAATCGGAATAGGGTGTTTATGGTAAAAATCAGGTAAGCCATTAAACGCATAAAGTTCATTAGTTTTAATGTCTTCAGTTTTTATGTCTCCGTCAATGTCATAACCTGACATAACTAAAACCATTTCATCGGCGGAAGGGCGTTTTCTGGGAGGATCAATAATGAACATACCATACAGTCCTTTGCTAATGTGGCGAGTAACAGGACTAACATGGCAATGGTAAAGATGAACCCCATAGGGCTTAGCCTCAAATTCATAGACAGTTTCTTTACCTTTGCCTATGGGAGTCACTCCATCCATTTCAGCAGGATGAATACCATGAAAATGAATGCTATGACTACTAGCAGAATCCTGATTCCGAAAAATTACTCTAATCCGATCACCTTCTACCGCTCTTAATGTTGGACCGGGAACTCGATTATTAAAATTCCAGCTAACCCAACCTACCAATTTATTTAGCTGAGTCGAGGTATTATCTGCAACGATTTCAAACTCCCTGATCAGATGTCCATTTTCCTGCTTAACACGACCATAATCAAAACTTCGTAGACAATTTATAGGATCAAATCCAACATACTTTGCTGAGAGTTGCTCATCTGTGGTGAACCTAGGTACCTTAACAGTGGCAGTAGGTCGCGATTTAAGGAATTGGTAGACAGTCCCTGCGATCCCTAAACCTACAAAACTAGATTGTAATAGTTGGCGACGACTCCACATAATAGCAATATTAGGGATTACTAGTCTAAATATAGCGTTTATTGCAGTTATGAGGTAAGCTTATCAACTTCAAAGTCCTCCTTATTAAGGGGAATTTAGGGGGTTCGCTTGGGTGCATCGCTTTTGCTGTTTGACACGGTGGTGCGTTACGGGGCGGGCTATCCAAACCCTGGCTACGAGGCGGAAAATGAGGCTCCCCTAACGCACCCTACGCAACTTTTTTACAAATATGAGATGCACCCGATCGCTTTGTACTTCACAAGTCGTAGTAGAATTGCTATATCCTGGAATAAAAAAATTAAAATTCAGGATCATTTCGGCACTGATAAAATTTATCATGTTCAACATCAATAAATGGATCTGTTCCTCTTTTTTTGTCATGAACAGTAAAGATGCTCTGAAAAAATCCTGCGTCAAACAACTTGTATTCAAGACTCTTTCGATCTTCAAGCTCACAACTATTGTTATCAGGATCTAGTTGATCACATTGACCATCCTTAATTTTTTTGAAATATTCTTCCATCAACTCCCTTCTTTCTTTCTCAGCTTGCGTTTTTGACACTTCCAGGTTAAGTGCTCTGTCCAATCTATCTTTAGCTTGATCATACTTAGAAGTCATATAGTACGCAAAACCAGAATCTCGCAATGCATAATAGTAAAGTTCAGTATCAGGATTTTCTGTAACTTTGTCATATTCTTTAATGGCCTGATCATACTGACCATTCTCTAAGATATATGAGTTCCCAATGTAGTACCTAATCTGATAAGCATCTGGCTCTTTCTGTAAAATTTTTTCAAAAGAATCTCGAGCTTTTTCATAATCCTTATTAAGTAGTTGAGCTTTAGCCTTGCTTAACAAAACTGTATGCTTTCCGTTCTGGTCAGATACTTGGAGCTTATTGTAAAGTTCTATCCCTTTCTTATATCCATTAAAGTTGTTCCACTTATCTTTCTTTAAATTTTTAGATGTCTTATTCCTGTCTCTGCTAACTAAGAAATGACCCAACTCAAGCAGTGCAAAAAAATTATTGTCTACAGTTTTAACTTTCTTAACATCTATATAAAGGTTAATTGCCTCTTCATAGCGTTGACTAGCAGGCAAACAGTCTAGACTCTCCGGATTCAGTACAAAATCCTTAAAATCTTCCATCAAAGCGATGTATAATTTTATCAGCGGATCTTCTGGATTATACTTTTCAGCACTCTTGAAATTTTCTTTCACTTGTTCGATTAACTGATCAACCGTTAATTGAGTGTTATTTATTGTTATTATTTTGGGTCCCTTATTTTTTTGCCAACTAGCATAGGAATAAACTAGTTTTGCTCTTCCCAGATTTTTATAGGCTAGATATAAAGCAAAATTATTGTTGGGATTGTTGGAAAATTTATTAATTATAGATTTACAATCTTCCATTATGCTATAGGATTTCTCTTGGCTATCGGATTCACTAATATCAATTAGATCTTGGTCACATTTATATTGAGCATACCCTAAATAAGGATTTTTAATAGGAAAACGTTCAACAATATATAACAACATAAAAATAAATAAAATCATTATGCCGATTGAACCGATTGAACGCAAATAAGGTTTAGATATAATATGTCTTAATTTCTTTTTAATTTGATGATACTTGTTTGCCATTTTAATGATCATACTCCCGTAAAATAAACCTTGTTGTAATTGTATGAGTTTGTGTATATTTTTGCTCTTACATTATCAACGTTATCTAGTAAGTTAGATATCTTTTCTGAGAGCTCGTATTCATGGTTAGCAAAGATTATTTCATGCAAATATTCCTTGCTCAATAACTTAATTCTTACCTAGCCTTCCACAATTGATTCAAATATCATAAATCAGATTTAAATACTCTTAGTTACAGACATAGATTAAGTACAGCTAAGATTAAGTACAGCTATGCTGCCTTAGGCTCTAATAGAACATCCCTCCAACCAGGTACGGCTGAGCCTGAAGGCTTAGAATTCACCCTACGCCTAGCATTTGAGTTAATAGGATTACCAATATGAATATGAATTGAAAATAGACTGTTTTGAATTTTTTGCTCAACACTACCAGAGCCACTATTTTGAACAGATATAATGTTCCCCCCAGCTTGTCCAACAATCTGACTATTATCAATACTTTCGGAAGTAAAATCCAAGCCTTGAGTTAAACTACTGCTCCTGTTATCATCCATGAAATTCTTTTTACTAGGTGTATCTCAGTTATTCGAGAAATGCTATATAGCACCCCAGGGTAAGGGCAAGAATCAGCAACCCTGTGATTTTTGATAAAAAAAAACCATCATTATCAACAACTTAACTCTATTGCGAGTACAGCTCTACGAGATTATAGGGGTTTCGAGGCAGGATCAACCGATATCCAACCAACCCACGTTGTTATGAGCGATTTTTTTTGGGCTTACCCCGTATAGCAACCAGGGTAAAGGCAAGAATCAATAAGGCGACATTCTTATCAACAATATTGAAAAAATTAGGCAATAGTGCTGAGCAATCTTGGCTTAATATGCTCATAATTCTTGCCATATATCACATTTTGGCTCAACTTTTCTTGGGCTTACCCTGATGCACCCTAAGTAATCACTAGTATACCTGTGATTTTGCTAAATGATAAATACTTTTATTAAATAAATATTAACTCGCCTATGGGTATAGGAGTAATCGATTACTCTGAGTTGGATTGAGCCGAGATATTTATGCTGAAGTGCAATATATTCTCAACAATTGTTTAAAGTTTGTTACCTAGTCAAGAAATTCTACTAGGAGTTACGTCTTGACAAGGAGTTAAAATCAATCCCAATATCACCCTGTGCTCATGACCATGAATTCCCCACGTTTCCTGATCCTGCAACTGCTGATGACTACGGTAGTAGCCTGTGGTTCAACCAGCACTTCAACTCAAGCACCTGCGGCACCGATTGTACAAAAGTCCTCCTCTGAAGAATCTCCCCAAATTGCTCAGGCACCTACACAAACAAATGCTTTATCCACAAAAACCCTAATCGATACCAAAACCCTGACACCCCAACCGATTCAAATTACCCTGAATGATTTACCCCAACCTTTTGCTACTACTAGCGCCTCTCGACCTCCAAAAGTGGTAGCAATACCATCCAACCCAAGCCTAAAAGTACCAGCGGGTTTCCAAGTGAACGTATTTGCTGATGGGTTAGACCGTCCCCGCTGGCTAGCACTTACTCCCACTGGCGATATCTTGGTCACAGAAACTCGGGCAAATCGTATTCGTTTATTGCGCGACAGCAATGGTGATGGAGTTGCTGATGTCAAAAAAACTTTTGCTAGTGCCAGTAATGGGTTAAATATTCCCTTTGGCATGGCCTTTGCTGATCAATACTTCTTCTTGGGCAACACTAATGCTGTACTCCGGTTTCCCTACACAAAAGGTCAAGACCAACTCACTGGCAAAGGTCAAAAAATTGCTGACCTTCCTGGCGGCGGCTACAACCAGCATTGGACACGCAATGTGGTAGTATCTCCCAAGCTAAACAAAATCTACGTCTCTATTGGTTCACGGTCTAATGTCGATCGCGAACCCCTACCCCGAGCATCGGTACAGGTGATGAACTTGGACGGCTCAAACCAACAGACTTTTGCCTATGGGTTACGTAATCCTGTCGGTCTCGACTTTCACCCAATTACTGGTGAACTGTACACTACCGTCAATGAACGAGATCTGATCGGAGATGACCTAGTTCCTGATTACTTCACCCGTATTCGCCAAGGGGAATTCTATGGTTGGCCCTATGCCTATTTAGCCCCCCATCTCATCGATCCCCGTCAAACCCGCAATGGTCAAAGCATCAAACCTGAACTGGTTGCCCAAACCCGAACTCCCGATGTCTTGTTCCAATCGCACTCAGCAGCACTAGGATTACAATTTTATGATGGACGGACCTTTCCAGAAAAGTATCGTAACGGTGCCTTTGTAGCGTTTCGTGGCTCTTGGAATCGTAACCGAGGCACCGGTTACAAACTTGTCTTTGTTCCCTTTAAAACTGATAGACGACCATTAGGCTATTATGAAGATTTTCTGACTGGTTTTCTGATCGATTCCTCAGGACCAACCACCTGGGGACGTCCAGTTGGGTTGCTGGTGCTAAAAGATGGCAGTCTGCTCGTCACAGAAGAAGCCAACAACCGAATTTACCGGATCCAATACCGCAATAGTAACCCGTGAAGTACCCTCGACTAAGCCGGAATATCTTATTGATTACAACTTAATTAGGAGAAAAATTTTTTGACTGGCAATTCATCCCCCACTAACCGCACTTAGTGTAGATTAGGGAATGTTTACCGAATCTTGTTAAACCTGGCTTGGTACTAATGACTAATGACTAATGACTAATTAGAAGTCTTGGTAAAGATATTGAGGAAAACTTAATATCAAACAAATAACAATAATGTGCCATGCTAAGGTGTTGTTCGGGAAACCCACCTAATCCCTTTGACGTTTATGCAATCGCCAAATTCCCTACGTCGGACAAAGATTGTTGCCACAATTGGCCCTGCGAGCAATAGCCCAGATGTTCTCAAGGCACTAATTCAAGCTGGTGCCACCACTTTACGACTCAACTTTTCCCATGGCACCCATGAAGACCATCAGCGCAATATTCGCCTGATTCGCCAGACGGCCTTTGAACTCAATCAGCCTGTAGCGATCCTCCAAGACTTGCAAGGACCGAAAATTCGCTTGGGGCGGTTTGAAAACGGTTCCATTGTTGTCAACAATGGCGATCGCTTCACCTTAACCAGCAAATCGATGGTTGGTAAACAGGAAATCAGTTCAGTTACCTACGAACCCCTAGCGGACGAAGTGCCTGTGGGAGCCACCATCCTATTAGATGATGGCAAAGTTGAGATGCGGGTAGATAAGGTAGACCGAGAGGAACGAGCCTTGCACTGTACCGTTACCGTCGGTGGACCCCTCTCAAATAACAAAGGAGTTAACTTCCCTGGTGTCTACCTATCTATCAAAGCTCTGACCGATAAAGACCGACGAGATTTAATGTTTGGTTTGGATCAAGGTGTGGATTGGGTAGCACTCTCCTTTGTTCGTAATCCTCAGGACATCTTGGAAATCAAAGAACTGATTAACAGTGCTGGGAAGCAGGTACCCGTGGTTGCCAAAATTGAAAAGCATGAAGCCATTGAGCAAATGGAGGCAATTATCTCCCTGTGCGATGGAGTGATGGTTGCTCGGGGTGACTTAGGGGTAGAACTGCCAGCAGAGGATGTACCAATCTTACAAAAGCGACTGATTGCCTCAGCAAATCGACGGGGAATCCCAGTCATCACTGCCACTCAAATGTTGGACAGTATGGTTCACTCGCCCCGACCAACTCGTGCAGAAGTTTCTGATGTAGCTAATGCTATCCTTGATGGCACTGATGCAGTCATGCTCTCTAACGAAACAGCTGTTGGTAAATACCCAGTAGAAGCCGTAAAGACCATGGGCACGGTTGCGGTGCGCATTGAGCAAGAACAGATTATCGGTCATGCTCGTGACACCAGCCGCTCCATTCCCAATGCTATATCCCAAGCAGTTGGTCACATTGCCGAGCAGTTAGAGGCAGCAGCCATCATGACTCTGACTAAAACCGGTGCTACAGCGCGGAATGTTTCTAAATTCCGACCCCAGACTCCCATATTAGCAGTAACACCTCATGTAGATGTGGCTCGACAACTCCAGCTAGTTTGGGGGGTCAGACCTTTGTTAGTCCTCGATTTACCCTCAACTGGTCAGACCTTCCAAGCCGCAATCAGCGTGGCTCAGGAAAAACAGCTTCTAACAGAAAGAGATTTGGTCGTCATGACGGCTGGGACAATCCAAGGTGTGGCTGGGTCAACAGACTTAATTAAAGTAGAAGTAGTCAAAGCAGTTTTGGGTCAGGGAGTTGGTATTGGTCAGGGATCAGTAAGTGGTGTTGCTCGGGTGGCTGACACTGATGGTGATTTACCTAACTTCAACCACGGAGAAATCCTAGTGGCTCCTTCAACCAATGCCAAATTTGTGGAAGTCATTCGCAAGGCAGCAGGAATTATCACTGAGGAAGATAGTATAACTAGCCATGCAGCAGTGATTGGGTTACGCTTGGGTGTGCCAGTAATTGTGGGGGTGAATAATGCGACCCAATTGATTCGGGATGGGGCAATCTTGACTCTGGACACACAGCGGGGGTTAGTTTATTCTGGTACCCTTGGGGCTAGCCCCACTGACGGGTTACTAATGACTTGAATAAAATATACTATACCCATAACTATTGTCTATTTTGCTTTGGCTATTGCCTGGTTTGTATGTTCATGCTCAAGGGTCACTTAACTATCAAATAGTTTGTGGTAGTATTCGGCTACTAACTTAACCTGGTAGAGTCAATATTTGGAAATTAGTAAGTGGTAAGATCAAGTCCGGTTAATCACTTATAAAATGGTTAATACTATACTCATGAATTGTTAATTGTTAATTGTTAATTGTTAATTGTTAATTGTTAATTGTTGATTTGCCATTTTCAATTTTCAATTAACGAAAAACCCAGAATTATAAGTAGTCAACCGGACAGGATATTACTCATGACCGTAACTGTCCTGCTTTAAGCTTGTAGACTGATCAAAATTTATCATCAACACATCTTGGTTTTTACATCTTTAGTGCTTCGATTTCAGTGAGTAGGGATTGAGTTTCAATATGCTTCTGTCTCAGTTTCCCTGCCAAGATATTTTTTTGCTGATTTAGTTGTTGTTTTTCCATAGTCAGGCATTGATTTTCAGCCCTCTCCAACTCAAGTTGCCTTTCTAAGCATGCTTTATCCCATGCCAATTGTTTGTTTTGTCTTAGGAGTGATTTAACTTCCGTCTTGACTTGGTTTAGCTCCACAATTATTCCTTTGGTTTTCTGTACCATAAACTCCCAGGCTTGATAATCCCAATTTGAAGTTTCTGCTCCGCCATCAAGCTCTTCAAGAAAAGCCTGCTTTTCCAACTCCAGCCGTTCAACCCTCTCTTGCAGTGAGACATTTTTTTTATGCAACCTCCTTAAGGAGTTATTAACTACAATAAACTTATTGATTATCCCGATGATTTGCTGATGACTTTCTTTAAGTTCATAGTCCAGCCACTTGATTTTCTCATTAGCCAAATTTAGATCTTGTTCAATGGCTTCATAGTTATTGAAAATAAAAAAAAACCAATAAATTAATAAATTTTGGATTTGATTGCTATCTTTGATAGTATTGTTTTTGGGTTTATAATCATAAATTGCCAATAAAAACCAGCTGAATAACCAAAAAATGATACTTGAATTCATGAGACCTTCCTTGTCAAGTGATTACATCACTTTTAGCATCAACGTGACCTAGTACGACAACCGTGTAAATACATAATTGAGCTAACTGAGCTAACTCATTACAAAACTGATATTACGAGGAATTTAACCGAATTAGTGTATTTTGAAAAGCTCCTCTTGATAAAACAAAAATTTTTGACTGCTAGGCTTTTAGTCGGGATTGGTTAGTTAGCCCATCAACTAATACCAATTCTTCAAAGTAGAAGTTATAGATGCAGATGGTCAGATGGTCAGATGGTCAGAGGCTCAGATGCTCAGAGGCTTAGATGCTCAGATCAAACGAATGTGTAGCCATGTGAGCACTAAGAATTGGTATAACTTAAGAATTGGTATAACTTAAAAATTGGTAGAAGTACTGTATTAAAATTGGTAGAAGTACTGTATTAAGTATTCATACTGATACTAAGCTCGACTTAATGGATTTACGCACGATCCCTGGGATCGCAACTCCGTTAAACTCATAAGCCTTAGGCTTTTTGACTCTTGCAAGGTTACTAAGACACCCGATATGGCAAGAGTCTAGTGCTCTGTTTAAGGAAGGCTTAAGAAGTCAGCTTCCCGTTACTCGGTTTTTTTTATAAAGTTTTGTTTAATTAGCTTGACAAAAATAAAAAACAGCTGAAACTTTCCAAGACCGACCATCGTGAATTAACAGGGTGAACTCAAGGAACGATGTTGAAATTCTGCCCATGAAACTCTAACGTTTGGCTGGCTCAAGCTTGGAAGGCAACCGTCATCTGCGCGGAAAAGGAGCGGTTTGGCGAGGTTTGGTGTACAATTCCCGAGGATGTCTCTTAGGTTACCATCAAAACGTTGTGCAAACTAAGCAGTGTTAGGGTCTTGAGGACACTAATATAGATAGATAACACTGGTAACAAAGGCACCAAAGCCTTTAAGGATTAACGAAAGTGGGATCAGGGTCTCAAACATTGGCTTTCAGATGCTGTCTTAAGATCGACAAGATATCCATAGTCTATTCAAAGGGAGGTTGCCAGGTAACGTGGGAAGGAGATTTATGTGGGGCTCGGCTGTGGTAAGTTTGACCAAAGTACTGCTTGATCTCATTGACGTAGTCTTGAATATCCTCAGGTGGCAAGAAGGCAGCGGCGTTTTGAATTATCCAAGGAATTGCTCAGGGTAATGGTCGTATATCTTCTTATCTACCTACAAGATGAGACCTCTTTCGGATAAGATCATAAAACCCCTAAAATCAGTAAGTACTGCTTGAGAGGTTCTAGCTAAAAAGGCTGAGGAATATTTATATGAGCGAAATTTTCACTAAAGTTCAAGGCATCGTTTCAGAACAGTTGGACGTTGAGGCGGACCAGGTTAAGCCAGAATCCAGCTTTGCCAATGATCTGAACGCTGACTCCCTAGACACAGTTGAACTGGTAATGGCGTTAGAAGAAGCTTTCGATATCGAAATCCCTGATGAAGCGGCGGAAAAGATCGACACTGTTCAAAAGGCTGTGGATTACATTACAGAAAAAGTAGGAGCAGGAGCAGAAACTCCAGCTTGATCAGCCTGATTCATTACCGCAAGTTCTGCGTTCACGGTCGATAAGCCTAGTTTTAATGGCATGATGACAAACTTTGAGAAAAAACGGGTCGTTGTTACAGGTCTCGGTGCAATTACGCCGATAGGCAACACTGTGGCTGAGTACTGGGAAGGGTTGTTAAACGGACGCAATGGTATTGGTTTAATTTCCTTATTTGATGCCTCCAAGCACGCTTGTCGTATTGCTGGCGAGGTTAAGGGCTTTGATCCCCATGACTACATGAAGGGTAAGGAAGCAAAGCGTATGGACCGCTTTGCTCAATTTGCGGTTTCTGCCAGTAAGCAAGCATTAGCTGATGCCCAGTTTGAGATCAATGACCTGAACGCAGAACAGGTCGGTGTAATGATTGGCACTGGCATCGGTGGTCTGAAGGTACTGGAAGACCAGCAAACAGTTCTTATTAAACGTGGACCTGACCGCTGTAGTCCGTTTATGATCCCGATGATGATTGCTAACATGGCAGCTGGTCAGACAGGAATTCATACGGGAGCCAAGGGACCCAATAGTTGCCCAGTTACTGCTTGTGCCGCAGGGTCTAATGCCGTAGGTGATGCGTTTCGCTTAATCCAGCGAGGCTATGCCCAAGCCATGATTTGTGGCGGTGCTGAAGCGGCGGTGACTCCCCTAGCAATGGCTGGTTTTGCATCAGCACGAGCTTTATCTACTCGTAACGATACTCCTGAGTCAGCTTGCTGTCCTTTTGATATCGCTCGCAATGGCTTCGTGATGGGAGAAGGTTCTGGGATTGTGATCCTAGAGGAACTAGAACACGCCCTCAGTCGTGGGGCAAAAATTTATGCCGAAATCGTCGGCTATGGCATGACCTGTGATGCCCATCACATGACATCCCCTGTACCAGGTGGCGAAGGAGCAGCCAGGGCTATAGCACTGACGATGAAGGATGCTGGTTTGACGGCCGAACAGGTTAGCTACATCAATGCCCACGGGACTAGTACAGTTGCCAATGATAAAACTGAAACAGCAGCGATTAAAAAAGCTTTAGGAGACCATGCCTATAAAGTAGCAATTAGCTCCACCAAATCCATGACAGGTCATTTGTTGGGAGGGTCTGGTGGCATTGAAGCAGTGGCTTCAGTGATGGCAATTGCCCATGACCAGATTCCACCAACGATAAATTTGAACAACCCAGACCCTGAATGCGATTTGGATTACGTACCCAATTATAGTCGCCAGCAGATGGTAGAAGTAGTGCTATCCAATTCCTTTGGGTTCGGCGGTCATAATGTAACCCTAGCCTTCAAAAAATACCGGTAAAGTGGGAATAAAGTTTGAATGGTTAACGGCTTACTCCGTAGGAGAACCAAAAGGGTAGCCTTTATATTATGGTAGGCATTGGGTGAAGGTAGCTCAAGGAAAAAACTAGTAGTTACAACTACTAGTTAATGATACTTACTGAGTAACCCATATTCCCACGCTTTATGGATTGTTTTCATCCTTGATGCTTCATCTTACACTACCAGAGACGCTATCAGGCGAACATCCTTCATGCTTAGCCAATCCCTATCTCTTGCTGATTGATCCCGGTAATGGGATTATGAGAAAGTACCTTTGGGTCAACCGAGAGCCACCCTTGTTTGAACTCAGACAAATTATTGTTAGACCATAGTACACACATATCCATTAAACAGAAATTATGGCCGTTGCAACCCAGTCTCTCGAAGAACTTTGCATCAATTCCATCCGCTTCTTGGCGATTGATGCTGTAGAAAAGGCCAAGTCTGGTCATCCTGGGCTGCCCATGGGGGCGGCTCCTATGGCATTCGTGCTTTGGGACCGTTTTATGCGGTATAACCCCAAAAATCCCAATTGGTTCAACCGCGATCGCTTCGTCTTGTCGGCTGGTCATGGCTGTATGTTGCAATACGCCTTACTTTACCTAACTGGCTATGATGGTGTAACCATAG
This sequence comes from Moorena sp. SIO3A2, assembly GCF_010672265.1. Taxonomy (NCBI): domain Bacteria; kingdom Bacillati; phylum Cyanobacteriota; class Cyanophyceae; order Coleofasciculales; family Coleofasciculaceae; genus Moorena; species Moorena sp. SIO3A2. Next base: position 15,767 of record NZ_JAAHHC010000069.1, on the reverse strand, counting down.
ACGATCTTCAGCAGTTCCGCCAGTGGGAATCGGTTACACCTGGACACCCAGAAAACTTTGAAACCGATGGGGTTGAAGTAACTACTGGTCCATTGGGACAGGGAATTGCCAATGGTGTGGGTTTGGCAATGGCAGAAGCTCACTTAGCTGCTAGGTTCAACAAACCGGATGCTACCATTGTCGATCATTACACCTACGTCATCCTTGGTGATGGTTGCAACATGGAAGGGGTGTCTGGTGAAGCCTGTTCTTTAGCGGGTCACCTAGGACTTGGTAAACTCATCGCTCTCTACGATGACAACCATATTTCCATCGACGGCTCTACGGACTTAGCCTTTACTGAAGATGTGGGTAAGCGCTTTGAAGCGTATGGCTGGCACGTCCAACATGTAGAAAGTGGTAACACTGATCTCGAAGCTATCAATGATGCCATAGCAGCAGCCAAAGCCGTAACAGATAAGCCGTCTTTGATTAAGGTAACCACCACCATTGGCTATGGTTCTCCTAACAAAGCCAATTCACATGCTGTCCATGGTGCAGCTTTAGGTGGGGATGAAGTGGAGGCCACTCGCCAACACCTGGGATGGGAATATGAACCCTTTGTAGTTCCAGATGATGCTCTCAACCATTTACGGAAAGCTGTGGAACGGGGTACGGAAGCGGAAGCTGCCTGGAATCAAACCCTAGCTGATTACAAAACAAAGTATCCTGAACAAGCAGCAGAATTTGAGCAAATTACCAGTGGCCAACTCCCGGAAGGATGGGAAAAAGCCCTGCCCACCTACACGCCGGAAGACAAGGGAGTAGCAACCCGTAAACATTCTCAAGCCACTCTCAATGCACTCGCTCCCGTACTGCCTCAATTGATTGGTGGTTCCGCTGACCTTGCTCCCTCCAATCTCACTTTATTGAACATATCTGGGGATTTCCAGAAAGGGCAATATGAAAACCGGAACCTGCGCTTTGGCGTCCGGGAACATGGGATGGGGGCGATTTGCAATGGCATTGCCCTTCACAACTCTGGTTTGATTCCCTATGGAGCCACCTTCCTCATTTTCACCGACTATATGCGGGCAGCAATTCGCCTGTCGGCTCTATCAGAAGCTGGTGTAATTTGGGTAATGACCCACGACTCGGTAGCCTTAGGTGAAGATGGTCCGACACACCAACCTGTGGAAACCATTGCTTCCCTAAGGACTATACCAAATCTGGTAGTCCTTCGACCTGCTGATGGCAACGAAACCTCTGGGGCTTATAAGGTAGCTATTGAGCGTCGTAATGCTCCAACTCTCATCGCCTTTACCCGACAAGGTCTACCTAACCTAGCTGGTAGTTCCATTGAAGCCGCGACCAAAGGGGCTTACGTCCTCTCGGACAGCGATGGCACTCCTGACATTATCCTGATTGGTACTGGTAGCGAAGTGTCACTGTGTGTCCAAGGGGCTGAGAAGTTGCGAGAGGAAGGTAAGAAAGTCCGTGTTGTCTCCATGCCAAGCTGGGAACTTTTTGAAGCCCAGGATGAAGCCTATCGGGAATCCGTCTTGCCCAAAGCAGTGACTAAGCGCCTCGGGGTCGAAGCTGGTGTCAGCTTTGGTTGGTGCCGTTACTTGGGTACCGAGGGTGATATGATTAGCATTGATCGCTTTGGTGTTTCTGCTCCCGGTGGCGTCGCTATGGCGAAGTTTGGTTACACGGTTGAAAATGTAGTCGCTAAAGCCAAAGCATTGTTGGGATAATTAACCCAATATAATCCCTAATTCTACCTAACTCAGCTAGGGGCAACATTTCCCTGGTCATGGCAAGGCAAGACTAATCCTTGTTCTAGTGCCAGAGGGAACAAGGGAGAGGAGAAACTCTCCCTTACCTCGACCACCACCAGGGCTGTTTGGTTTTCCGTTACCCCTTAGGCCATTAGCCAAAAGGGGTAAAGCCTGACTTCACCCTTTTGGCAACGTCAGTCCTGATCACGGCAACCTTGTATATTGGAGTATCGCTAAGATATACTTGGATATACTTGATCATGAGCCAGTAGACCATGACCTGTCAAAATCTCATAGCCAAACAGATCAACACAGACAGTGGTCAGAACTATTTGCGTCTATCTGTTTTTGGGAAAACTCAAAATCTATTTAGACAATCTGGTACTCATTGCGCCAGGTTTCAAGACTCTTCCTACCCAAGCAGATGAATAGGCCATGGGTTATGCTGGAGGAGATTCACTTTGAGACCTTTGAGACCATCCCTTAACCTGGTTGACCTGGGATGCCGACTCAGTTGGCACACGAGTAGCCAAGGCGTTTTTAATGGGATTAGCAAAGTACCTTGGAGAACGTTGAACACGCTGGGCTAGTGTTAACAGCACATAGATGGTGATTAAGTAGCCAGTAGCTAGCAGGGGGATCATTAACGACATATCAATGTATAACATAAGAGTGAACAAGAGACAGATAGATGCAACGTTCTATAGAAATCTGCGGCAAAGCCATCCTAAAACCATATAGTTCTAGGATCTGGTTGCGGATAATCAGGTATGGGATACAGGTGTTTACTGCAGTTGACCGTAACCACCCTCGCCTAGCTAACTCCTGATCTTAAGGTGAGAATCATCTCAACTCAGGCTCCCGATTAGGCAACTTTTGGTGGTTATGTCTGGTTTACAACAAGTTGACTCAGTAGAGATACTGAGAGATATCAGTAGAGATCCTGAGACATAGATGGGATAGAGAGGCTTGTCTTGCCTAAGCCTACTTCTTGGCTATGGTGGGATCACCGAATTTAACTCTCCCCTTACCACGTTTGTTTGGAATTCAGTATGTTAAATCTTTAAAACCCTCAATTATCAGGATAGCACAAAAATCCTGGGTAGCCATACCGAGATCGGTACAGACTTAACAAGTCTATACAATTCCTCAAATTTCCTTCCAGTTATGCCATAAACTCAACAAAATTTTCCTATCGGGGACGGTTAGCTTAGAATTAAGAAAGAAATATGTAAACTTTCGTAACTAACTTCTGAGTCGGCTGATCACATGACCTCAGTGACCTCCCTTTTTGCTTCGGTAGAAGCAGATCTGTATCTATTGAGTGAAAACTTAAAAAACCTGATTGGTGCCAGTCACCCAATCTTATACGCTGCAGCTGAACACTTATTCGGAGCTGGGGGAAAGCGGTTACGACCAGCCATTGTATTGTTGGTCTCACGGGCAACGATAACCAACTCCAAGATTACTCCACGTCATCGCCGTCTAGCAGAAATTACTGAGATGATTCACACGGCTTCTCTGGTGCATGATGACGTGATAGACGAGTCAGATGTACGCCGGACGGTGCCCACTGTTAATAGCTTGTTCAATAACCGAATCGCTGTGCTAGCTGGTGACTTTCTGTTTGGTCAATCGGCTTGGTATCTGGCTAATCTGGATAACTTAGAGGTAGTTAAGCTGCTCTCTGAAGTGATTAAAGATATGGCAGAGGGAGAAATCCAACAAGGACTGAGTCGATTTGACACCACGACAACTATAGAAGGCTACTTGGCAAAGACTTATAACAAGACAGCTTCACTGATGGCTAATAGTGCTAAAGCAGCGGGATGCCTAAGTGGTGTTTCAGATCAGGTAGCCGAAAATTTATATCACTATGGACGTAATTTGGGGTTGGCGTTTCAGATTGTAGATGATATTCTAGACTTTACAGCTTCCACAGATGTGTTAGGTAAGCCCGCAGGGTCAGATTTAGTAAGTGGAAACCTCACAGCACCAGTTTTATTTGCCCTCGAAGAAAAACCCTACCTAGAGGTGCTCATAGAGCGAGAGTTTGCCCAGCCGGAGGATAAAGAACAAGCCTTGGCACTGGTCAGGGATAGTAAAGGAATTCAGCGATCGCGGGAAATGGCTGCCAAATATGCTCAGGCAGCAGTTAAAAATATATCAGTGTTGAAACCCTCAGAATCCAAACAAGCTCTGATTGATCTGAGCGACTATGTCTTGAGTCGCTTATACTAGAACCTTGGGTATACTAGAACATTGGAGATTGTACTCTAAGCATGGTTTGGCATGGGTAATCGGTAATGGATAATCGGTAATGGCTCAGGAGTAATGACAATTACCAATTATCTTTTTCCTGATTACCAAAGCCTTAAAATACTAATGCTGAAAATACTGATGCTGTGTAGGTACGCAGTTTTAGTGCATTACTCCAGATCAACCTGATTTATCGAATTGGGGAGTTTGAGGGGAAAGTGCGATTCGTTGGCTATAAACCTTATCCCACAAGGATTTGGGGGAATAGTCGCTAGGTCAGGAAACTGAACCATGACAACTTGATAACCATGATGGTGAAAATCCATCCGGAGGCGAAACCTTAGAATAGTGGTTTGAAGTTACCGTAAGAATTTTGAAGCCTTATTCCATGAGTTTTATCCCTTTTACCCATAGCCTGTCGCCTATAAAGGCTTCAAAATTCTAAGGTTTCATCTCCGGCCTTATTTCATATAACTTAAACTCATAACTCACAGACTGTCGCGCATTTCGGCGACCCTATTCTTACGGTAACTTCAAACCCTCGCGAAATCCGAGTGACAGCCCTACCCTGATTCATAGGAAGTAACACACCTATGGATTAATGCAAGGGTCGAACAGTGAAGCACTGCAAGCCAAAAAATGGTGTTAGTAACAGGCAAGGGACTCATGGGTACGAATAGGAAGATACGTTTAAATCATCGTTACAAACACGTAGCGAAATAAGGCTGATACGCTACCGACAAAACGTCAATGGAATAAAGATTATAGATTTTTCCCTCTATAACGATTTACCACAATATTCCCGGTGAATAGTATCGCCCTAAAAGTCCGCAGAATGGTTATCAGGAACGAATTAACCCTCACATGTACTCTCAGGAAGGTCGAATATTCTGAGTAGGTAGTTAGCCGCAAGTCATGTGGGGGCGAGATTGAGCTCAGTTGCCAATGCTTAGAGTAATATCTAGGATATGCTGACGGACTCACGTTATAGGAAATGGTGTAGTTGTAAGTAGTAATGAAAATGCCCAATACTCGGGGTTTTTCCCCAAAGTCGGAATGGAATAAGGTTAACTGGCGAAAGCTAGAAAAGACTTTATTTAAGTTACAAAAACGAATATACCGAGCCTCACAACGTGGTGATGTCCGCGTGGTTAGAAAGCTGCAAAAGACTCTGATGAAATCCTGGGACGAAACCTTAGAGAGGGTCGCCTTAATTCATATAACTTAAAACTATTACCTATAACCTGTCGCGCTCAATGGCGACCCTCTCTTACGGTAACTTCAAGGACAGCCAAAATGATTGCGGTCAGGCGAGTTACCCAGGAGAACAAAGGTAAAAAGACTGCCGGAATAGACGGGATTAAAACTTTAACCAATAAGCAGCGTCTCGCCTTAGTAGCCAAAATTAAAGTCTCCACAAAGGCACAACCCACCAGAAGAGTATGGATTCCCAAACCCGGACGGACGGAAAAACGCCCATTAGGTATCCCAACCATATATGACCGTGCTCTACAGGCACGCGGCCATTCAGGCTCTTGAACCTGAATGGGAAGCAAAATTTGAACAAGACCGTGAGACGCATTCCCCCACCTGGCCGCAGGCCACGCTACGCGAACGCTCAGGTTTTGAAGTTACCGTAAGATAGGGTCGCCTTATTAAAAAAGATTTAAACCTTTTCTGCATAGCCTGCTGACTATAAAGGCGACCCTATCTAAGAGGATATCTCCCAAGTTTTTTGATACTGAATTTTGCCCCCCTGACCCCCCAACTTTGGGGGGAACAAGAGTCAATTTGCTTCTAAAAGTCCCCCAGAATTGGGGGACCAACGGGGGCTTGGATGTAGCAAATGAGACTTCTCAGACAACCTCTAAGGTTTCGTCTCCGTGGTTAGTCCACGCCAACAACAATTACTAAAAACCTGGAACATTCATTAATCTCTTGTCGTCTAATCTTTTGTAGACTAAAAATTAACTAAGGATATTTTATTAGACCAGTGAAAGCGCCAGCAAAAGTCATACGAACTGACAAATGGAAACTTAATCCGTCCCCCGAACAGAAAGTGTTATTCGGGGAGACGGTCAAAGTTTATCGTCAGGCTTGTAGGTACTTAGTTGGTATTATTTATACTCATTGGTCTGAACTTGGCGAGTTAACAGCAGATCAGTTAACTCCTGCTGTCGAAAAGTTGATGCATAAAACAGCCAAGCGACCTAATGTAAAATATCCTCAGTTCAATAAGGCTTTTCATAAATTTCCTAGCTATTACCGTCGAGCAGCAATCGCATTTGCAGCTGGGCAGGTTAGCAGTTATGTTACCAGATACCGTGAATGGCAGTCTGGTGTCCGAAAAAGGAAAGGCGTTGCTGAATAACGAAATGGTTTAACTATAAAGGGGGATTTTTTGATATTTTAAATAATAAATAAGAAGTCTAATTGATAACTCCAACATTGGTGATGATTTAGAATAGCAAAGAGTTCGCTGATGTAGTCTGGCTAAATAATGTCTCAATCTGGTATTTTCATTTTCTATGTCTTGATGCAGTCGCTCATGGTTTGTTCGCGTTCGCCTTTGGCGTGGCCTACGGCCAAGCGTCGGCAGGCCTTGAAGTTACCGTAAGACAGGCTTGCCTTAATCAATGGAGGCGCGCTTTCCGCGTGAAGAATTAAATTACGGGGTCGCGCCTCAAGTTTTAACCATGCATCTGCATAGCCTACCAACCATAAAGGCTCCCCTGTCTAAGGTTTCGTCTCCGGGGGAAACCACGGCAATAGCGAGTGGGGGGAACCCCCAAGACCGTAATGGTGCGTTTGACCCGTAATTAAATTCGCCACGGGTCGCACCTCTGCCTCCCCAAGACCGCGCTGCATCGCTTAGATACATTTTTAGGCAAAGCAATTTAGTTTTTTCATCGTAACCACGCTCAGTTTTAACCTCTATAAATTGTCGCCCACATTCGTTGCATTTATATCTTTGTTTTCCTCTTTGATGACCATATTTATGAGTTTTATGGCTATGATATTTAGGGCATTCCATGGTTTTCTTTTTAGAATACCATTTTTTGATTCAGCAACGCCGAAATCCTTTCAAGAATATGGATTGCGGTTTGATATCGAGGAAAATTTCTGGGCGTTGCTGATTATGGGTATGGTTCCGCCCCCCTAGCCCCCCAAGCGAGGGATTGCTCGCTTGGGGGGAACAAAACTCTTAAAGTCCCCCAAGCGAGGGATTGCTCGCTTGGGGGATTTAGGGGGCTTTCATAAAATCAGATAATCGCGCATTCATTCCTTAATTCAGCAACGCCAATTTCTGGGATGACCAGTCCAATGGGAGCGAATGTGCAAAAATCCCAAATTCGCTCAGTTCCTGCTTGATCAAGGGCTTAGGTTCATCCTGGCAGTTGCTACGTTATATGTCACAGCCCCTTGGGGTTGAGGTCGTTGAAACCGGTTTTCGTCGATGGGTAGACACACACTGGCCCAGGAGGAAACAGCTATTTTCGGTAGGGTTTGGAGTGGGTCAAAGCCTCCGAGCGAAAATGGCTGGAGACTGATTCGTCGGGTTCGTTTTACATAGGTGCCCTTGACCTTGGCGAATTAAATTCGCCACGGGTCGCACCTGAGTAATCATGATCCTGACCCAGTGATGGCTTCACGAACACAACATGATAAACGACGGTATCGACTGGAATTCAAAATACAAACGTACGAGTACGTGGTTGATTAGTTTTGTCAGTCAACCAGCCCATCAGGTTCTTGCTTGTATCTGTTCCCGTTCTAAAACCAAACACCAAACACCAAACACTTAACACCTAATTATGATCAGAAAATGTTAAAAAAATCAGTCGAAATTTCATTGTTATAGCAGTTCAAGTTATAGGATTACGATCGAATAGCCTGTAGGAGCGCTTAAGCGTACTTGGCAATTACCGCTAATTTTGTGTCGATAACCCCTCATCACAACAGGGTGTATTTAGGATATCCTATGACTAACACTTATGGGATAGGGTCTTGACTCGGGAGCAGTTATTATGGTTAACTGCTAACAGTTAAGCATGAGGGTAGCAGCGGGCAAGCTTTGTCCTACTCCTAGACGGAGATAGGTTAATTTTTAATGTCGCTCTTTTGTGATTTGTAATAAGTCGTAGTTTGGTCTGTATGGAGTAAGCAGATGGATGGTGCTTTTGGGAGCAAAAGGTTAATTGGTAATCACGCCCATCAAGAGGATGAATTGAACTCAAGGGTAAACTCAAATGCGATCGCAAAATCAAGCTCTATTCTGGACTTGATTTCCTCAAATTCCGATCAAGTCAGGGTGTTTGCCTTCGATATCCGAAGCCAACCTCACTTTCAGGGCAAGAATACACTCCAACCTTGGGCGTCACGAGCCCTAGCTGTAGCTGGTTCAGACGATGTCGTGATGATTCCTGGAAATCTGGATGCAGAGTACTACGACTGGCTGAAAAATCTTGGCTTAGGACCCCAGAAAGTCTTTGCCTTCAACCGTGAAAATGAACCAGCACTGCTCTCAGAGCTGATAATGCAAAAAGCGGATGAAGTAAGAGCATTTCTTGCATCGATTGGAAAACCCTTGGTGTTTGTTCCTTATTATTCGGCAGATCTAGATAAACAGGCGGCGTCAACCATTGATGCCGTTTTTTTTGGCTGTGATCAGTCTATTACCTTAAAGTATTTTGACAAGTCCACCTTTAAGGACCTGTGTCAGTCTCTTGGTATTCCCACAGTACCAGGAACTATCCTGAGTAAATCATCAGACTCTGAGGATTTTGAGACAAAACTGCGACAGGAAATCTTAGGTTGGCTTAAGGATTATGAGACGTTACTGATCCGGGGCGCACAAGGGTCTGTAGGCTCATCACTTTATAAAGTTAACAGCAGTAACCTCGACACTGAGATGCCAAAAATGCTGGCATCGGGAGAGAGTTGTTTTTTAATTGAGCCATTCCTTAAAGTCATTACATCCCCCAATGACCAGTGGATGATTGGCAGCAATGGAGAAATTGCTCATCTGGGAGTGACATGCCAGCTATTTAGTGGGTTAAAACATATCGGTAACGTGAAAGGAAAACCCTATTCAAGACGGATAGAAGGGTTAATTCGCGATTACTCCTTCAAAATCGCCCAGCAGATGCGGGATGATGGCTATCTTGGCATCTTAGGCATCGATTATATTGTCACAGATCAAGGAATATTTCCCATCGAAAATAACGCCCGATTGAACGGATCGTCCTTTGCGTTTTTTATTCTTGACAATTTGTTTGGTTCTAGTGACTACGATGGATGCTGGAAGGTGTTGAGACTTGAAATCGAACCCTGTAGTTTTAGCACCCTCCGGGAAAAGATTGGTTCCTTAATTTACCAGGGTAATGGTAATCCGAATTTTGTCTTTCCTTATGAATTTGACACCTTACGAACTCAAGGGGATGTCACTATACTAATTGTAGCTGAGGATTTACATCACCTGGAATACGTTGAGAAAGAACTATTATCTAAGCTAGAGATAGCAGCTCTTAATTAAAGTATGTCAGCTAATAGCTCACAGCTGAAGGCTCATATATAATTATTTTCTCATTAAACAGTACTACACCAGGCCAATTTGTCTTCATAACTAGAAAGTTATGGTCTACTTTATCCTGATCAACCTCACAAATATAGCTTACCTTAGCTATATTTGTGACTTCGCCTAGGGTAGTAGGGCAATTGCAATGGTATTTCCTAGTTCAGAGTACTATTGTATGAAAACTGGGTACCTGTTAAGCAAAAACTAGTACTAGTTTCTGGTTAACCAGTACTGTTGTGTAACAAACGGGTACCCGTTTATCATTAAGCAGTACTGTTGTGTAACAAACTAGTACTGTTGTGTAATAAACGGGTACCTGTTTCTGGTTAACCAGTACTGTTGTATAACAAACGGGTACCCATTTTTCCTTAACGGGTACTCGTTTCTCGTTAACTAGTACTGGTTTGTAACAAAACAGTACCCATTTCTCATTAACGGGTACTGTTTCTCATTAATGGGTACCCGTTTCTCGTTAACGGGTACTGATTTGTGAGTACGGTAGACTTAATAGCAAGGGAAATGTAGTTTAGCCTCTACTATTAGGTTTTTTCTGACGTTTTTTCTTATGCATGCTCTATCAATTCCAACTTGGATTATTCACATTTCCAGTGTTATCGAGTGGATCGCTGCAATTTGGCTAATCTGGACCTATGGTGAAATTACTGGTAATCGTGCTTGGTGGGCATTGTCTTTTGCCATGTTACCAGCATTGGTCAGTGCTATGTGTGCTATCACCTGGCACTTTTTTGACAACCAACAATCCCTGGAGTGGATGGTTACACTCCAAGCAGCGATGACAGTTGTCGGTAACTGTACCCTTTGTGGAGCAGCTTGGTGGATTTGGCGTTCAGCCTAAGGTTGCTACCAATGCCAGGGATAAGTTGTACGGTAAGCTATCAGCTATCAGCTATCAGCTATCAGCTATCAGCTATCAGCTATCAGCTATCAGCTATCAGCTGACGGCTGACGGCTGACGGCTGACAGCTGACGGCTGACAGCTGACGGCTGACGTTTTACGAATCATTTTGACAACCGTTTTTGCTGATCTTCAGATGATTTCTAAAGAGACATTATTTGCCATTTCCCTATTTCCTTACCTAGGATTCTTGTGGTTTCTCACTCGTTCTGGACAAACACCCCGTTTAGCGCTAATCGGATTTTACGTCCTCTTGGTGTTTGTTTTTGTTACCATCCCAGCTGGGATTTATTCCAAGGTAGCTTATCAGGAAGCATTAGCTGATGTGGATTGGCTACATGGCAGTGCTGAGTTTTTTTTAACCCTTTCCAATACTTTAGTAGTACTGGGCTTCCGACAAGCAATTATGGAACATATCGCAAAGGGAACAGGGAACAGGGAACAGGGAACAGGAAACAGGGAGTAGCGATGCAGAGGTGCGACCCGTGGCGAATTTAATTACGGGTCAAACGCACCATTACGGTCTTGGGGAGGCAGTGAGGCCAAAGGGGGTTCCCCCCATGAGCAACTGCCGTGGTTTCCCCCATGAGCGACTGCATCAAGACGGGAATATGGCATTAAAAATTATCACAATTCCTACACGGATTGCTATAAGGGTTTGAAGTAATCAGGTAATTATACCAAATCCGCTTGCCACACCCCCTTTATAAAAAATCGACCAAATCCTTTTATTCGAGGAATCTATAGCTGTTTGGATAAGGGGGGTATGGGAACAGGATTTGGTATTAGATAATGAGGGGATAGGCAGATAAGCTACATAATCTCAAAAAATTCCCTACTGTCACCATCAGTCCTGATCACATCATTGTTTATCTGTTCGTAGATAGGGCAATATATAATTATAGATAAAAGCCCGACTGCTGACCAGTATAATGAGCTACTGTCTCAATCCCACTTGCCCCAATCCCAAAAATCGAGAAGGAACTAAATTTTGCATTGCCTGTGGCTCGAAGTTACTGCTCAAAGAGCGATACCGAGGGATTAAACCTATAGGTCAGGGTGGATTTGGTAAAACCTTCTTGGCTGTGGATGAAGATAAACCTTCTAAGCCTCCCTGCGTGATCAAGCAGTTTTTTCCCCAAGCCCAGGGAACCAATACGGTTCAAAAGGCCGCTGAGTTATTCACCCTCGAAGCGGTACGGCTGGATGAGTTGGGCAAACATCCTCAAATTCCGGAACTGCTGGCGTATTTTTGTCAAGATAGCCAACAGTATTTAGTCCAAGAGTTTATCGATGGACAAAACTTAGTCCAAGAACTGGCAAGTCGGGGTGGATTTAATGAAGCACAAATTCGGGCGCTACTGGATGATTTGCTGCCATTGCTGCAATTTGTTCATCAACATCATGTCATCCATCGGGACATCAAGCCAGAAAACATTATTCGCCGCAGGGGTTCAAGGTCTTCTGTTGTGGGGGGAGCAACTCAGGTCGCTGGTCAACTGGTTCTGGTTGATTTTGGAGCATCGAAAGCTGCTACTGGCACTAGTCTAGGCAAAACTGGGACAGCGATTGGCTCATTTGGTTATGTATCACCAGAGCAAAGTATTGGTAGAGCAGTTTTTGCCAGTGACATCTATAGTCTTGGTATCACTTGTATTCATTTATTGACCGATAGGCACCCCTGTGATTTATTTGATGTCAGGGAGGGTGTCTGGATATGGCGGAACTTTTTGAGTCATCCTATTAGTGATCAGCTTGGTCGCATCATCGACAAGATGATAGCGGGGGCTATTAACCGACGTTATCAATCAGCGACTGAGGTAAGTAAAGATTTGCATCTTCAGACAACTCCCCCAACAGCTCTAAGGCAACAAAAACCAGTTACACCTCTAAGGCAACGAAAACCAGTTACACCAGTCAAATCTACTGTACCATCAAAGCCTGCAGTCGGGGGATTGAATAAAAGGATTGCTCAAGAATTAGAAGAATTAAAGTCTGAAATTATGGGTAATCCGACAACTAAATCAACCCATCAAACCCTTGGTTCTCAGGTGGCTGGTTCTAGTAGTTTACCGAAAACTAAAACTAAACTTGATCGGGAATTGGAGGAGATTCAATCTGAATTTCTTGACTCTTCTAATCCTCAGCAAAATCCTGGTTAAGATTGATAAAGAAGGGAGTAGGGAGTAGGGAGCAGGGAACAGGGCATAGGGCATAGTAAAAAAGAGCTCCGAAGAGTTTTTGATGTTATTAGAAATCAGCAAGATTGTTGGCGTTGCTGAATCTTTGAATAAATAGGAGTAGAGTGGGCATCCTGCCAGCCCCACAATATCGCCGAACAGGCAAGATGCCTATTCCACCTCACTCTTAAAATCATTCTATTATTAACCAACGCCAGATTGTTCATGAACTATTTGTAAATGCTATAGTTTTAGTAAATTGCTGAGAATAGAAGAGCAAAGACTAAACTCCTTATTCAACTCCTGATTACTGGAGCAGTACGGGCATCAAATCCGCTAGCTTTGAGAGCATTAACGGTTACTTGGTGATCTTGGACCCAGTATTTAGAATCAAAACGGACAAATTGATACTGCTGGGGTGCAGCAATAGTTGCTAGTACGGGGAATTTTGCCTGATGTTTTTTACCGGAATGTTTTTGCAGAATCGATTTTAATTGGTTAAGGTTGTTTGTCGTAACTTCCTGAGGGGTAAGTTCTACTACTACTGTTCGTAAACTTTCAATTAGCTCAGCATCTTCAATAATCAGTTGAATTTTCTCATCTCGCTCATCCACCTTCGCCCAAATAATTAAACGGGAATCGGCTTGCAGTAATGAACTAATTTTTTCGTAAGTTTTCGGGAATACAACTCCTTCAGCTTGACCGGTCAGATCTTCCATCTGCACAAAGGCCATGCGTTCATTATTTTTTTTGGTGAGGTGAGGCTTAACTTCGGTGAGCATTACAATAGCACTCAAAGTTGTCCCCTTCTTTTGCTCTGCTAACTCCGCCAAACTGACAGGAGAAAGAACTTGAGCTACTGGACGGGCTGATTTTAAAGGATGGTCAGACACATAAAAACCAAGCAATTCTTTTTCCCAATTTAATTTTTCTTGGCGTGAAAAATCAGACACTGCTGGAGCGCTTGGAGCAGATTCCCAAGCATTATTGTTCTGATCTGGCTCAGAATTAGTGTTGCCAAACAGATCAAAAATGTTCAGCTGACCACTTTCTCGGTCTTTGGCACGGTCTTGCGCCCAACTAATCAATGGCTCCAGGTCTTTGATAAGTTGCTGGCGGTTGGGCTGAATGCTATCAAAGGCACCACAGTAAATCAATGCTTCCAAACCACGGCGGTTAAGGGTGCGCAAATCCACGCGATCGCATAAATCTGCCAAAGCCTTAAACTCACCACCATTCTCCCGAGCCTTGATAATACAATTAATTGCTCCGTGTCCCAAATTCCGGATTGCTGAAAACCCAAACAATATACTATTAGAGATTGGGGTAAAATCCAAATCAGAACGATTGATATCTGGTGGCAAAATCTCAATCCCCATGGTTGAGCAAGTAGCAATATATTTCTGTATCTTGTCCGTGCTGTTACTACTCGCTGTCAGCAACGCTGCCATATATTCAACTGGGTAATTCGCCTTGAGATAGGCAGTTTGATAGGTTACATAGCCATAGGCCGTGGAGTGAGATTTGTTGAAGCAATTGGAAGCAACCATACCGTTTGCCAAAATAAAGTTATGGTCGTCCTTGACACCAATATCATAGACAGGTTGAGTACCTAAGGATTTGCGGCTGATGATTTTAACCATCGATTAAATTGACGAGGTAACTAGACTTTTACTTTTCCTGATTAGGGATTAGGGATTAGGGATTAAATGCTATAACCTAACATTATTAACCTAACATTATTAACCTAACAGTATTTCTAATACCATTAACCATTAACCAAGCACCATTAACCATTAACCTAACCCCTAACACCTAACCCTAAAAACTAAATTGACAGAGTACTAGTACAGAGTACTAGCTTACTAGCTTTTTTTTGATGGCTGAACCTGCACCAATGACTCCCACCGCTAGTAAACCTAATACTGAGAAAGGTTCGGAGACAGGGGTAGCAATGATTTGTCCTCTAATTATCCCTGCTGGGTCATTTTCTGAGTGAAGATTGAAATAGAGATCCGTATCTGCACCAGGAGCAGTAGCCAGCAGTCCAGGAGCAATCTCACTCAAGGAAGTACTGGCAGGATCATCAAGATCCCAAATTCCTGAGATAGTAGTTGAGCCATCCGAGTTAGAGGTAACCGTGCGGTCATCATTATCCTGATCCGGGCCAAAAATACCAAAGACTACCGGACCATTTTCCCCACGGGGAGCTTGGTGAAAATGGAGCAAGGTAGCAACATCTAGAGCATTTGCAGGACTTGCTACATCCGCTAGCTGGCTAAAGTCAACACCAACAACGTTAATACTGTAACTCAGTTCCGTACCAGCATCATTGAGTTTTAAGCTAGCAGAGCCAGTTGCTGGGGATTGGGTAACTCCTCCAGGAGCGACTTCCTGAGCACTGTCCAATGTTGCTTGAAACAGGGTATAGGCACTGGCTGGTGTAATAGCGAAGGATGGCAGTAATGCCAATCCTGTCACTAAGGTTGTAGATGCGAAGAAATGTTTCATGAGTTTATTCTTTAGTGTGTAGAGAATTGGAGATTTGACCGACCTAATAACTATAGTTTTTTTTCATCAGAGAAAAAAGCGGTCAAGCAAGTGTCAACTTTGATAACGTTTTTCTTGCTGAGTTGACGGTTGACCGTTAACTGTTTACTATCCACAAACAACCGTCAACCGTCCACAAAGAACCAGTTATTTATTTACTTCTGATCTAATTCCTCCCCAGTATCAAAAATAATCACAAATTTGACATCAGGCATCAGCTGTCGGAGACTGCGCAAGTGACCCTCTGCATCAGAGCGGTTACGGAAGCGAGCAACAACCACTCGTTGCATTTTGGGTAATAACCGCACAATTAAGCTGTTGCGCATTTAAACTGTGATAACAGCATTGCCTTTGTTTTTTATTTTTCGTACCCATTTTATAATTAACCCTCCTTCATTTAAAAGATGATTTAACAAACATTCTAATTCTTCAATTGATTTGAAAACTCGATTGGCAATATATTCTTTTGCTGAATGCCAAACCAATTCAATTAAGTTATAATCAGGACTATACTCGGGAAGATA
>NZ_JAAHHC010000068.1:0-28860 GCF_010672265.1 Moorena sp. SIO3A2 | reverse complement strand
AGACAAGATGGGTGGTAGGCTTGACTCCAATTGCTGTTTGACCACCCCTCACTCAAGCAACAATAAATTGCACCTTGACCCGTGGTACCGGGTTTACCCCGATTAATCACGGTTTAAGAGTATCCCACAACAACTAACCCTCTAAAATGAACCATGCTGCTACACTTGAGTACTTGGAAAGAAATTGAAGCTTACCTAAAGCAATCACCAGGGATTATTCTGCCCATTGGTTCAACGGAACAACATGGACCAACGGGGTTGATTGGCACCGACGCAATATGTGCAGAAGCGATCGCAAAAGGTGTGTCTGAAGCAACCAATGCCCTAGTTGCTCCCACCATTAATGTCGGGATGGCGCTACACCACACGGCTTTTCCCGGTAGCATCAGTTTGAAACCGAGTACATTAATTCAGGTGATCAAAGATTATCTGACTTGCTTGACTAGAGCTGGGTTCACCAAGTTTTTCTTTATCAATGGTCATGGGGGTAATATCGCTACCCTTAAGGCAGCGTTTTCTGAAAGTTACGCCCACTTGAGCGATTTACAGATTCCTAATGGGGAAAGGGTTCAGTGTCGGGTAGCTAATTGGTTTATGTGCCGTTCTGTCTATAAATTAGCTAAGGAGTTGTATGGGAATCAAGAAGGTTCCCATGCTACTCCTTCTGAGGTAGCACTTACCCAATATCTCTATCCCGAAGCCATTAAACGAGCACCCCTGTCAGAAACCGTTGCGTCTGGACACCCAATTTATGGAGCCGCAGATTTTCGTCGCCGTTATCCCGATGGTCGTATGGGGTCTAATCCAGCCTTAGCAACACCGCAACATGGTAAGCAGTTTTATGAGTTGGCAGTCAAGGAGTTGAGTAGTAGTTATTTGGAGTTTATGGCCGCAGATTGAATCGGGAAGTTAGAATTTAGAATTTAGAATTTAGAATTTAGAATCGGGAATCGGGAATCGGGAATCGGGAATCGGGAATCGGGAATCGGGAATTGGGAATCGGGAATCGGGAACATTATCAAAGAGATAGGATATGATATACCGATAATTACCCTTAATAAAAATCTCCCCATCTCCCCATCTCCCCATCTCCCCATCTCCCCACCCTCCTGGTTATGATGGGTATTCAACCGAACTTGATCTTAGATCTTAGATCTGATCCTCGATATCTTCAGGGAAGTCCTGGCGTAATCCCCCAGGCAAGGCAGCAATAATGGCATCTAGTACTCTCGATACTTGAATAATTTCAATACCGAGATCAGGTAAGGTTTGACCTTTGGGTACAATGGCTCGCTTGAACCCTAACTTGGCAGCTTCTTTGAGTCGGAGTTCCATCTGAGAGACTAGTCGCACTTGCCCCCCTAAGCTGATTTCACCAATCATAACCGTGCGAGGATCGACAACGCGATCGCGAAAACTAGCTACTACCGCAATAGCCATTCCTAAATCAGCTGCTGGTTCTTCTACTCCTAGCCCTCCTGCTGTTGCTACATAAGCATCTAATTTGGATAGGGGAATCCCAACTCGCTTTTCCAACACTGCCAGGATTTGTTGTAAGCGGTTGTAATCAACTCCAGTGGTTGAGCGGCGGGGTGCCCCATAACTAGCAGGACTTACTAGGGCTTGCAACTCTACCAGAATCGGACGAGTACCTTCACAAGCCACTACAGTAGCAGTACCAGGACTCATTTCATCTCGGTTACCCAAAAACAGATCAGAAGGATTCAAGACTTCCTGCAAACCGTTGCTGACCATTTCAAAAATACCGATTTCATGAGTAGCCCCAAAGCGGTTTTTAACAGAACGCAGTAGCCGGTGGGAAGCAAAGCGATCGCCTTCAAAGTACAATACAGTATCGACTAAGTGTTCCAGTACCCTTGGTCCTGCGATCGCGCCTTCTTTGGTCACATGACCCACAATTAACAGAGTAATGTTTGACCGCTTTGCTACCTGCATCAGGGCAGAGGTACATTCCCGCACTTGAGCAACAGAACCAGGAGCAGAGGTCAAGGCCGGAAAATAAAGAGTCTGAATACTGTCAATCACTGCTACCTGAGGTTTGAGGGACTCCAACTCTCGCAGAATTTCCTCTAAATCAGTTTCTGGTAGAATATACAGCTCAGCGTCTTTAGAGTCAGACTCTTGAGAGTCAGACTCTTGAGCGGCTATAGGGGTTTTAGAAGACTTAGACTTAGAAGACTTAGACTTAGAAGACTTAGACTTAGAAGACTTAGGGTCGTTTTTGACCCTACTGTTATTAGATTCGAGATCAGAGGTTTCTGCTGATACCACACCCAGGCGAGATGCTCGCAGTTTTACCTGCTGTCCTGATTCTTCTGCACAAACGTATAGAATGCGATGTAACTTGGCAAGTTGATTGGCAACTTGGAGCATTAAGGTTGATTTGCCAATGCCTGGATCGCCACCAATTAATACTAAAGACCCAGGCACAACGCCACCTCCGAGCACTCGGTCGAGTTCCCCATAGCCTGAGGGGAAGCGGATCTCGACAGTATCAACAATTTCTGAGAAGGTAAGGGATGATCTGGGTTGAGCCGGTCCAGTGTTAGGCTCGTGGTTATCCGAATAAGTATTGGATTGCCAACCCCCGCGACTGATTTTGACCGGAGTTGGGGGAGCTACCTCATCCAAGGAATTGTAAGTACCACAGGCAGGACATTTGCCGAACCATTGGGAGGACTCAGCACCACAGGCATTACACACATAGAGCGTTTTAGGCTTCGGCATCCTACTTGAAAAGTCTTAAAAACTCTTAAAAAAACTCAATAATTAAATTAACATTAATGAAAGTCAAGGAAGACTTCACCAGCAAGGAAAATATAATTCTCAACGATAAAACCAACTTTGTAAAGGGTTACATTTTAGAGATAAACTACTGATAAATTAATAAATCATTAATCTTACTTCACCATTTCAGGAGTATAACGTCCATTGGAAACTCATAAAGAAAAAATTCTTGTTGTTGATGACGAGGCCAGTATCCGTCGAATATTAGAAACTAGGTTATCCATGATTGGCTACGAAGTAGTCACAGCCGCTGATGGAGAAGAAGCCCTAAACACATTTCGTGATACAGAGCCTGACCTAGTGGTGTTAGATGTGATGATGCCAAAGCTAGACGGCTATGGTGTCTGTCAAGAATTACGCAAGGAATCAGACATTCCCATTATTATGCTAACTGCTTTAGGGGATGTAGCTGACCGGATTACCGGTCTAGAGTTAGGAGCAGATGACTATGTGGTCAAGCCCTTTTCTCCAAAAGAATTGGAAGCCCGTATTCGTTCCGTACTGCGCAGGTTTGATAAAGTGGGGGCTGCTGGTATTCCTAGTTCTGGGGTGATTCATGTCGGGAGTATCAAAATCGACACCAATAAGCGACAAGTCTACAAAGGGGATGAGCGGATTCGCCTGACTGGGATGGAGTTCAGTCTTCTAGAGTTATTAGTCAGACGTTCCGGAGAACCATTCTCCCGTTCTGAAATTTTGCAGGAAGTGTGGGGCTATACCCCTGAACGCCATGTGGATACCCGTGTAGTAGATGTCCACATCTCCCGGTTACGAGCCAAGTTAGAGGATGATCCTAGTAATCCTGAGCTAATTCTCACCGCACGAGGTACAGGTTATTTGTTCCAACGGATCATTGAACCAGATGACAAATAATAACACCTTGATGTTTCGTTTCAGCTTCGTAAGTCCTGAACTAACAACCAACAGGTGAGTGATGGCTAAACCCGACCAAAATGATGTACTGCGGCTGCTGCCATTTGCGGTTGGAGGATTGGCAGGGGGTCTGTTGCTGATCAATCGTTTATTAACCTCCCAGCTCACCAATTCTCAAGCTCGTTCTGATGCTGTAGGGGTAATTGTTTGTGCTGTCTTGATTTTGACAGGTTTACTGTGGCAGCAGGTACAGCCCAAACCTCCTGATGCCGTTAAACTGATTGGCGAAGAGGGTTTCGACCTCGCTCCAGAGCTGCCAGATCAGGTCAAAACTGAATTAGCCTGGGCATCCCATCTATTACTGACTAATACGGTAACGCGATCGCTTGTGGTGGTATACCAAGGCAAAGTCTTGCTGCGGCGGGGGATCTTGGGCAAAAATCCCCAAGTCGAGCCTGGAGCTATTCTCAAGCGGGTTCTCGAAACTCAAAAAGCCGTGTATCTGGTTAACCTGAAGCTCTATCCAGGGCGACTTGAATTTGACTACTTGCCTGATAACACACAAGGTGTCATATGTCAACCGATTGGCAACCAAGGAGCGCTAATTTTGGCAGCCAATGCTCCCCGAAGTTACACTAAACAAGATGAAAAGTGGATTGAGGGGATTGCTGATAAAGTCGCCAATACTCTCTCTGGTCATTTATAAGATGTGGGTACCGCTTCGAATTTAAATAATGTGGTTAATCATTTTGTACTGGTTCCTGATTCTGCTGATGCTAGTAGGCATTATTGGTTCGGTTGTTCCTGGCATTCCCGGTGCCATGTTGATTTTAGCTGCCACCATAATTTGGGGTATTGCTGAGGGCTTTAGTAGCGTCACCTGGGCATTGGGCGTAGCTATCTTTGTGTTGCTACTGGGTATGGGGGTCGATTTTTTAGCCGCTTACTGGGGAGCCAAAAAAGCTGGTGCTAGTAATTGGGGACAAATTGGTTCCATAATCGGCTTGTTCATGGGGGTGTTTGGTCTTTTACCCGCCTTGCCCTTCGGCGGACCGTTACTAGGGATTTTGCTTGGACCGTTGTTAGGGGCGTTTGTAGGTGAGTTTCTCTATCAACGGAAGTTAAAGTTACAGGATAGAATTAAGCAATCCTTTAAAGCTGGCTTGGGGATTGTAGTCGGTTCATTGGTAGGAAATTTGATTCAGGCAATGCTTGCGATCGCTACTGTGGTGGTGTTTATTTTCACCACTTGGCCCCCAGGTGCAGGGATTTAGCTTGAAATTTAGATTGAACAGGGTGATGGGGTGCACTACTGCCTGCTAAATAACGCTAACTAACAAGTTCACCGACTCAGCAATTTGCACCGTAGGCGATCAAGGGCATAGCAGGCGCTGATGTGACGTAGGTCAGACCGACTCCGATGTTGACCCAAGGTGTACTTGTAGCATTCTAAAATGCCATCTGGTCCGGCTAGACCAATGTAAACTAGACCCACAGGCTTGGTATCGGTATTGCCTCCAGGTCCAGCTATGCCTGTAATACTAAGTGACCAGGTTGAAGAAAGAAGCGATCGCACTCCTGTTGCCATTTGCTCTGCTACAACCTTACTTACCGCCCCCATCGCCTTCAAGTCTGAGGAATTCACTCCCAGTACACCAGTTTTCACAGCGTTATCATAAGCAATGATACCCCCCAAAAAATAATTAGAACTCCCCGGGACACTGGTTATCATACTGCCAATACCGCCACCAGTACAGGATTCTGCTACGCTCAACGTTTCTGAGGCAGCCGTTAATAGCTGACCCACTACAGAGGCTAGGGTATCGGTGTCAGTACCGAAATAGTTAATTCCCCCAATCTCCTGTAATTTTTGGGCTACTGGTTCAATGAACTGTTGTGCTTCACTTTCTGAAGCCGCACGGGCCGAAACTCTTAACCTCACTTGTCCCTTACTAGCATAGGGAGCAACGGTGGGGTTGGTAAGGTCAAAAAAGGGAGCAACTTTCTCAGCCAAAGCCGATTCTCCAATCCCCCAAAACCGCAACATCCGGCTATAAACGATTTCTTTACCCCAGCCTTGGCTTTTGAGATAGGGAACAGCCGTGTCTCGCCACATCTGATTCATTTCCCTAGGAACACCAGGAAACGTGAGAATGCTTAAATCAGCACGGGGTTTCCAGATGATACCAGGAGCTGTTCCATTCAAGTTGGGTAATACTTGTGCCCCTTCTGGAATTAGGGCTTGCTTGCGGTTATTGGTAGTTAATTGACGTCCCCGCCGGGCAAACTTCTGAGTGATGTCCTCTATAACATCTGGTTCTTCAATCAGAGGAGCCCCAAAAAATTTAGCGATCGCTTCCGTGGTCAAGTCATCGGGCGTCGGACCAAGACCACCAGTAAATATTAGGATAGTGGAGCGCTCACTAGCAATTGCCAATACTTGCTGTAAACGCCCGATATTATCTCCCACTACTGTCTGATAGTAGTGAGGAATCCCCAATGCGGCTAGCTCCTGGGCTAAAAACTGAGAATTGCTGTTGAGAATATCCCCCAGCAGCAGTTCGGTACCTACACAAATAATTTCTGCACTCATCGATTATGCCTCAGGGGCAAGATAACATTCATTTCTTTCGGCTCTTATCTTATAATCCCACACTGACAGCAATTTTAAAACTATAGCGTTTTCACATGATATGTGAAACTAGGATTGATCTAAAAAGGTAACAGGTAATAGGTAATAGGTAATAGGGAGTAGGTAATATAGCATTAAAAAATATCCTAATTTATTTATTATACCTATAAATATAGCAGAAGTCAGAAGTCAGAAGTCAGAAGTCAGAAGTCAAACTCTTGCGCTTACAAAGGGTGTGAGACTTTTGTCATGTCCTAACTGCTCTGGCGACTGCTATACTATAATTTTATTTTTCATGAAAAATAAAATTATGTTAGGTAAATTAAGAGCAGCATAAAATATATACCAGTATTTTTTTGTGTTATGCTAAATCATCAACATTGGGGTTGATTATCTATTTTTAAATGCTATATTTAGTAGCGTTTGATAGGGTTTATCATAGTTATGATGTACACAGGTTTTTTTTCCGATTCCCTGTGGGTGCATCTCACTGTCTTGATGATTTTTAACGACAAATTAAGTACATTTTCTTATCCCCCACACCCGGTCACCCCACACCTGAGGTCTTTGTAAAAAACCTACCCTTATGAGGGAGGGTGGGGAGGGTGGGAAGTGTGGGGAGGGTGGGAAGTGTGGGGAGATGGGGAGATGGGGGAAATTTTTATTAAGGGTAATTATCCTGACATGATATTACGGCAAACCAGTAGGTCAAGGCGAGGGTAGTGATAAACATGATGTCAAAGCCTCCGAGGGAAAATGCCTGGAGACTGATTCGTCGGGTTCGTTTCACATAGGTGCGCTCTTACCATTAAGAATTAAATTCGCCACGGGTCGCACCTGAGTTGCTCATGATCCTGACCCGGTGATGGCCTCACGAAAACAACATGATAAACGACGGTATCGACTGGAATTCAAAATACTTTCGTACCAGTACGTGGTTGATTAGTTTTGTCAGTCAACCAGGGTTAATTCAGTTTCCTTAGCAACACCTTATCAAATTCTCAGTTAACGGTCACTTCCTCCTCAGTTAAGACCTGCATTCTAGTAATTAAAGATAAGCAGTTAACCAATTAAGCGAATCAACCTTAGGAGGAACAAACATGAAACGTCTCGTACTTGGCAGTTTAGGCACTTTGTTGATTGCCACCGCTACCACTCCCGTCTTAGCATCGGAAATCGCTGCCAACTCCACCACCAGCCGTAACAATATTGTCGAAGTTCAACCGTTTAACCTGGTCTATCTCGGTTATCAAGGCTACTTTGCTGACCAAGGTATTCCCAGTAATGCTGCTTTCATCAGCGCTGTAAAAACCAAGAGAATTACCGCCAAAGACCTCGTAGCCAGTGCTATTGAAAGAGGAAGATTATCCCCAGAAACTATCAATGATTCTAGCTATCTGGCTCATGTAAACACTCAACTATCCAACCTGGATCGGGATTAATACTTATGTAAACATTAACTGATAGCTGAATGCTTACATAAGTTAAGACCTACATTCTAGTAATTAAAGATAAGCAGTTAACCAATTAAGCGAATCAACCCTAGGAGGAACAAAAATGAAACGTCTCGTACTTGGCAGTTTAGGCACTTTGTTGATTGCCACCGCTACCACTCCCGTCTTAGCATCGGAAATCGCTGCCAACTCCACCACCAGCCGTAACAATATTGTCGAAGTTCAACCGTTTAACCTGGTCTATCTCGGTTATCAAGGCTACTTTGCTGACCAAGGTATTCCCAGTAATGCTGCTTTCATCAGCGCTATAAAAAGCAAGAGAATTACCGCCAAAGACCTCGTAGCCAGTGCTATTGCAAGAGGAAGATTATCCCCAGAAACCATCCATGATTCTAGCTATCTGGCTCATGTGAACACTCAACTATCCAACCTGGATCGGGATTAATACTTAGGTAGCGCATATGCGCTACCTCCCAGCGTCGAAGCCTGTGCCACGCAAGCTACGCGGTCAGCTGACCGCTGTCAGCTGATTTTCTCTAGAATCAGCGCGTCACTGTTGTATACTCCAGTTGAGAGCCCTGAGCTCGATAGTGATCATCATCCTACTTTGTCTGACCGTAGAAGGATGGAAAACTCAGCTCAAGCTCAAAAAAGTTACGGTAGGGAATAGCGAAACGGAAATCCAAAAGGATCTCAAACCCTTGGAGACCTATCTGTAAGTGGGGTGTAGTTGAGTATGAAAATTATCAGCCTATTAGCTGCGATCGCAATATTTATAATCTCGGCTTGTTCCAATCAATCCGTGTCAACACCACTAACCGTCACCATGCATTTGACTGATACCAAAGGCATTGGTGAAGAGATTGGCATTGTCAAAGCAACCCAAACCGAGAAGGGTCTGCAGCTAACTTCGAATCTGTCTGGATTAACTCCTGGAGAACATGGCTTCCATGTCCATGCAAAGCCCAACTGTGGTCCAGGCCAGAAGGAAGGTAAAGTAGTTTCTGGCTTAGCTGCTGGTGGTCATTATGATCCAGAAAATACCGGCAAACATGAAGGACCATTCGGTAATGGTCATTTAGGTGATTTGCCAAGGCTAGTGGTTAATAAACAGGGTGTTGCTAAGACTCCAGTAGTAGCCCCACGGTTAAAGGTTGCTGACCTTAAGGGTCACTCTCTGATCATTCACGCTCAAGGTGACAATTATTCAGATATTCCCAAACCCTTGGGAGGGGGTGGTGCTCGAGTGGCTTGTGGTGTGATTTAGCAATAGTGTTGTGCTTTTTAGTTAACAGTAACTGATGGGGAATTTGATATTCCCCATTTCTTATTCAATCCCTAAAGACTTTTGGATCAGCTTATTATTGGTTTGAATCAGTTCTTGTTGTTCTGGCCAGAATAATGTTGGTAATTCATCTATCGGAAACCACCGCAGCTGGTAACTGAGATTTGGATCAGTAGGAGTGCCGTCAATTTGGTCAGTAATGAACAAAAAATAGTAAGTCTTTTTCCAACACTGTTTGGCAAAGTCTAATCGTTCCTTAACTCCCAGTTCAGCAATAAATTTTAGGTCATTTAAGCCCGCTTCTTCCGCAATTTCTCGCTCTGCTGCCTCTACAATAGTTTCTCCTGGTTCTACATGACCTTTCGGTAAAACGTATTCAAGTCTATTGCCTTCTTGAACTAGAGCAATGTATATCTGCTGCTCCCAACGGCGGGCAACAATACCACCAGCGGAGGTAGCCTCAGAAACTCCAGGTGGTCGTTGATACCAAGTTTCATCAATAATCATTTTTGAAGTTTCATCGAATCTCGTCTAACTTAGCACGCACTTTCTGGATATCTTGCCACATCATCCACTTTGGACTACCTGGATCTCGTTTCGGATTCCGCAGTAAGTAAGCAGGATGGAGAATTGGCATACACCACTTATGCCCTTCCCATTCCATCCAGGTGCCGCGAATTTTAGTAATGCCCTGCTTGTTACCAGTTAAGCCTTTGACCGCTGTAGCACCAGTGAAAAGAATAATTTGGGGTTCTACTAGGCGAATTTGTTCCAACAAGTAAGGTTTGCACGCCTCAATTTCATTAGGAGTAGGAGTGCGGTTACCAGGAGGTCGGCACTTGACCATATTACAAATATATACATCTTGTTCAGTATCGATTTTCACAGATGCCAAAATTTTCTCCAACAGTTTCCCTGCTCTGCCTACAAAGGGCATACCAGTCTCATCTTCTTGTTTACCCGGTCCTTCCCCAATAATCATAATTAGGGCCTTAGGGTTGCCACGTCCAATAACAGCCTTAGTGCGGGTAGCTCCTAATTCGCAGCGTTGGCAAGATTGACAGTGTTCTGTCAAGGATTCCATGGTGTCGTAAGTGCCAGCAGGAATAGGGATTTTGGCATCAGTGGGGATTAGGTCCCTTTGGACATTGTTGGGCTTTGATGGGGTTAACTCTGACTCGTCAAAAAGACTAAGTTGTTCTCCGTTGGACATGAGGACTCACAGAAATTTTTGCAGGCATAAGGCACCTTACTACTAATAGTAGATTGAGGAGATTGTGAGCAACTAATTATTACAATTCTTTCTTTTGATACAGTAATCTTGACAAAAATCAGTAATTATAATACATATCAGGCAACTTCATGCCGGAGGAAGCCATGTACACTGCCCCGCTGTTTAGCGATCGCGCTGATGCCGGTGAGCAGCTTGCTCAAGCACTTATCCCCTTGGTGAGCAGGCTGCACGCTACAGGTATTGATGCAACACCTATTGTATACGCACTACCTCGGGGGGGTATCCCAGTAGCAGCACCAGTCGCTCAAGCACTGGATTGTCCGCTAGATATTGTAGTGGCAAAAAAAATTGCTACGGTTAGCAACCCAGAATTAGCAATCGGTGCGGTGACTTCCTCCGGAGTTGTACTGTGGTCTGGGCAAAGGCGATGGCCAAACAAAAATGCTCAATGGCGGGAAATACTATTAGCTCAAGCTCAAGAAAAAGCCCAAGCTCAGCTAGCTCAACTCCAACCGGGTTGCCCGAAAACCAATCCTACTGGGGCGCTAGCGTTGCTGGTTGATGATGGCATTGCTACTGGGATGACCATAGCAGCAGCAACGGAAGCAGTAAAAGCCCACAATCCAGCACAGGTCTGGATTTGCACACCAGTGGCACCAGGAGGATTAATCAAGTGGTTATCAAAGTGGTGCGATCGCATGGTTATCTTACAAACACCAGAACCCTTTCTGAGTGTTAGCCGCTTCTACCTCAACTTTCCTCAAGTTCAAACCGAAGAAGCTCTCAGCGACTTACAGCAGCATAACAATAAGCATAACTATATTATAATATCAGAGTCCTCAGTCAACGCTAGCTTAGAGCATTAACTAGCTGCTTTAATTTATGAGACTTTGGCAGTTTTGGTGGCGAACATTAGTGCTTTCAAGCCAGTACAATCCACCAGAGTTCGTTGAATTAATGATGACCTCATTGGCAATGGCTTTACTAGCCACCTGGGGATATACCAGTGACTGGCCCTATCTGGTACTCAGTTCTAGCTTTGCCATGGGAGCAGCCGTATCCATGTGGGTAAGGGGTACAACCATGCCTTCCTCTAATTCCCGTATGGTGCAGGTCATGGCTATCCTGTTGCTCCTCTACAGCTTTTATGCTTTTTCTCACCTTTTGGATTACATTTAGACTCAAATGTGAACTGTAAATATTCTGGTGATACCGAATCCACTAACCAAATGCCATTATCAGAACAATAGAAGCTGTAACCGGCTTTGTGCATAGCTGCGGCATCAATGCTCGACCATAAAATTCATGGTTGAGGGGCTCAAAGCCGCTTTTGGTAAGCAAATAGCCGTTTTTTTATACTATTTTTAATAATAGAAAAACAGGAGCGGAACCCCTGCCATTCGGGAGGTTCAGTGAAGCGGAAAATTGACAATGAAACAGCCCTGGGTTATTGTTGGCCTTGCGCTGGAATTCAAGAAAGGAGAATTGTCCGATGGTGAAAGTAGCATTCTGGAATATAAACATGGGGAAGACTTCCTCAGAAGGCCGGAGAAGAACCTTCGACACCTGGTGTCACGAAATGAATCTTGACTTGCTTCTGTTGGAGGAAGTCGGTAACACATTCAGTCAAACAGACTTAGAAAACTTAACAGGTATGCAAGGGCTCGCGTTTGTCAACACCTTGGATAAGAATGATAACCCAACAAATAAGCAGCTATGGGCTTTGCAAAAACATGGCAATCCATATCAAGCACGAGCGCTGCGGTTTCCAGGGCTGGAACAAAAACGTATGCTCCTGAAAGTGACAAATCCAACTTGGAAAGACTTTTCACTCTGGGTGATACACGCAAATGCATCAAAAAAGGGAGGTCAGGCAGCAGTCGCAGCGGTTAAAGATCATATTTCTAAAGATAAAGGTGCGATTGTCGGTGGTGACTTTAACTATCCGATAAACTCTGTAGGTTCGGTAGCAAAACATCCATATAGTTGGCAAACAACTCCACCTGCACAAGTCTCACTAAACTTCACGCAATGGAACAAAATAGATGGTAATACTAAAGGACCAGATCCTAATCTTCATATTGTAAAAACAGGAACTGTTATTTATAAGAAAATTGATCCACATAATGTAATTGACTATGTCATGAAGGGGGCGAATCGAACCGTGAACTCTTTGCCAAATTGCGAAAATCCAACAGCTGAAACAAGATGGATCGAGATATTGAGAGAATTCGATCATTGCCCTGTTGTTTACAACATAACTTGAGAATGTCTGTTGGCGGCACTAAATTCTTATCGTAACTGAGTATATTTTAAGCTTCTGCTTCCAGTTTTTTCAGTATTTTATTGGAATAGGCACCTGCATAAGTAGGTAGGCTTAATTATCCGTAAAATAGCGATTGAAATTCAAAGTGCTGAAAACCACCTTTGATAAAGGCTTTCAGATTCATTTTTTGATTTTGAGTTTGAAAGTTGATTTATCCCCACCTACTTACATAAAGCAGGGCTCTAACATTGCTCAACTATGAATTTTAGGGTCGAGAATGAAACAGCCCTGCTACCATTCATGCATGAGGTTCAGTTAACCAAAAAATTAACAATGAAACAACCCTGCTCCTAGGAAGCAAAAAGAGGTAATAGTAAAAAAATCCTGTGTACCTGATAGCTATTAAAAACCATGTAAGTTTAAAACAGGGCTGATAAACATTACGAAAGACCGCGATGGATCGTTTTTGATACTGTCTTCATAAATTATTATCCCGATTCCCGATTCCCGATTCCCTGTTCCCGATTCCCGATTCCCGATTCCCGATTCCCTATTTCTGGAATAACTCTAGTCGATATCATCCTGTATTTCTTAATTGCAAGAGTAACCTTGAGAATATCCGAGCAATATTCCAAGCATCATCTCCTCCCCGGTGGTGAGTACCTTCCAACGGTAAATTTAGTAAATCCAAAGCTTGTGCCATACCAACTTCATGGGGCAAAGCTTGACTAATCGCAAACAAGGTCTTGATGTTGATATGTCTAGTGCCGAAGGGATATCTCAAAAAACGAGATGTACACTGTTTCTGAAATTGATTTCGATCATAATCCCCATAACTTGCCCACACTCGCCGAGCAGATAAATACTTATCCTGTAGCATTGAACACGCTTCAACAAAAGAAATTCCCTGGTCAACTTGCTCCTGGGTTAATGTAGTCAGTTTGGTACAGAATTCACTGACCCTTGAGCGTTCTGGTTTTACCAAAATACTATCTTTTTCCAGGGGCTTCCCAGAAACAACATCCAATACACAAATCCCAATTTCAATGATTTCGTTTTCTTGTCCTGGGGGTGGCTTCCCTTGCCAACAGGTGGCTTCAACATCCACAACAAGAATTTGGTCGAGTTTTTTGGACATATTAGCCTCCGGCTAGTTGACGTTTGTTGAAGGTTGAAGGTTAAAGGTTGAAGGTTGACGGTTGACGGTTGAAGGTTGGCAGGTTGAAGGTTGGCAAGTTGAAGCTTAAAGGTTGAAGGTTGAAGGTTGAAGGTTGAAGGTTGAAGGTTGAAGGTTGGTTGACGGTTGTTCACCCTTGGCATCCCTTGTAGTCTCTTTACTGGTGGGAAGGGGGAGGTATTTGGACAGACTTACTAGGGTGTCAGCCTACATTGATTGCCCAAATGCTTCCCCCCTACAAGGTTTTCAAGACGCTTTTAACTAAGTCATATACTTGTATTATAATATAATACAAGTTCTCAAGCACGTCTACTCAAGACTCAGCACTGACCACATTTATCATAGTAATGAGGTACACAAGATTTTTTCCTTGTTCCCTGCTCCCTACTCCCTGCTCCCTGCTCCCGACTCCCTCGGTGCGCTTTCCGTTGGCGAATTAAATTCGCCACGGGTCGCACCGCTCCCGACTCCCGACTCCCTTATATCAATCAAGTCTCCGGATCGGCTTGATTGATCCCACAACAATAATTAATGCTGAAAGAGCAACAATAGGGACAACTGGCAGAAAACCGAAGGTAAGACTTTTGGGAATAATCCCCAACTGAAAGCCAATCACTGCGGCTTCACCCACAAGAATCGATACAATGCAGGTTAGAGGATGAATAGTTTTGCTATACAATACTGCAATTACCGTCGGAAACAGTACTGCTAATCCGGTAAAGGCTTGGGTTGCGATCGCAGTAATCGTACCTGGGGGATTTTTGGCGATAATTAAACCAATAATTGCCAATAAAACAATCAGTACTCTACCAACAAAGGTTTGTTCTTTGAGGGAAGCGGTTTTACGGAAATAAGCAAAATAAATATCTCTGGTTAGCATGGAACTGAGGGCCAAAAGCTGGGAGTCTAAGGTTGACATCATTGCAGCTAATGCTCCCACCATCACTAAGGAGGCTAGCCAGATTGGTGTATGTTCTGTTAGCATCATCGGAAACACTTGATCAGATGCTTTTCCTGTCAGGTCAGAAAAGGAAATATGTCCCCACATTCCGATTAGCACCGGACAAATAAACATGGTAGCGCTTACCAGGGGATACATCACTACCGAAACTTTTAGAGAATTACTAGTTTTTGAAGCATAAAAGCGCATGAACATCTGGGGAAACATAGGGACACTAAGCATCCAGAGAATCATAAAGCTAAACCACTTACGATGTGTAAAAAAATTATCTATACCCTGTCGAGAAAACAATTCTGGTTTGAGGGTGTAGACAGTACGGTTAGCTTCAGCAATCCCTCCTAAACTAGAAGCAATTGCTGCCAATGCCGCTAACATTAAGGTAAACATTAAAACCCCTTGGATAACATCGGTTAGGGCAACGCTTCTCATCCCCCCCATGAACACATATAGCACGATCACAACTGTCAAAAAGGTAGCCCCTGTAAAATAGGGAATTTGTCCATTGGTTAACGTTTCAATAATATAGCCAGCTCCAATCGGTTGCAGGGTTAAGTAGGGAATGGTGAAAATTACCATAACCGCCAGAAAAATTAATTTGAGGGTATTGCTAATCCCAGGGGATACACCTGTCCTACGGAAACGGGCTTCAATCAATTCAGAAGGCGTGATTAAGCCGTGTTTGTTGCCTAAAAGCCAGACTCGATAACCGATAAAATAAAAGGTTAGTGCGATTAAGCCAGTTCCAAACCCCATCATTCCGTAATAACTCAGACCAATGCGATACCCTGATCCTGAAAATCCTAGAAAAGCGAAGGCGCTGAAATTGGTAGCAATTAGGGTAAAAAATAGGAGAATTGCTCCCATGTTACGGTCAGCTAAAAAATAATCATCAGGAGTGTTTTTTTGTTGGCGATAACCAACTAGACCTACCACAAGGGTTACTAATAAATACCCTGCCAGCACAACATAGGGAATAATCGAGTCTAGTGTCATATTTTTAACGGTCTTCCTTAGACGAAGTGTAAGCTATCAGCTATCACACCAATTAAAGTAGGGTGGGCAAAGTAATATAATCTAGAATACTCAAAAGAAGCAAACTGTTTTTGCCCACCCTACTATCAACTATCAGCTATCACACCAATTAAAGTAGGGTGGGCAAAGTAATATAATCTAGAATACTCAAAAGAAGCAAACTGTTTTTGCCCACCCTACTAATTAAAGTAGGGTGGGCAAAGTAATATAATCTAGAATACTCAAAAGAAGCAAACTGTTTTTGCCCACCCTACAAGCTAGTGTCATATTTTTAACGGTCTTCCTTAGACGAAGTTTCCCAGAAATTTACCACAAATAGTAACAACGCGACTGCGAGGAGAATTTGTAAGGCAATAAAATAGAATACCCAGGGGGGAAGATGGAGCAAGGAGAAGGAAATGTCTTGCTGCCAAGACCAGAAATCTTGGGATAGCAGGAAAATTACCGTAAAGCAGAAAAACCAGAAAAATGAGGATTTTAAAATTGGCATCAGCACTTTAGCAAAGGGAGTAGGGAGTAGGGAGTAGGGAGTAGGGAGTAGGGAATATGGCATCAAAATTATCACAATTCCTACACGGATTGCTATTACTACTCGCGACTTCTGTGAGAGCTAGATTAATGTGAATGGTAAAAGAGAGTACTAACTAAGGTATGGTAAACAATAGTGTTTCCTACTGATCAACAATTATAGGTAAGCTAGTGTCCATTTAATTTGCCTATTTTCGTGAGCAGCGCTATGTGACAAGGTTTGTCATTACCTGTTCCCTGTTCCCTGTTCCCTGTTCCGAAGCGTGCAGCGCAATAAACATTAGACTACCATAAACGGCATGGCAAATTTCCCTCATCGACCGTTAGCCGTTGATTTATTTGCTGGTGCTGGTGGTTTCTCCCTAGGGATTGAGCAGGCGGGCTTTGATGTTGCCCTCGCCGTTGAACAAGACCCAATTCATGGGGCAGTGTATGCCTTCAATTCCCCTCAAACCAAGGTTTTATGTACCGACATTGCTACCCTGTCTGGTCAAGAAATTCAGAAAGCCCTGAGGGAGTGGGGGACTGAAAGGGAGCAAAACCAACACTGTACAGAGGTTTCATCGCAGGTTTCTACCATTGATCTAGTCATTGATCTGGTCATTGGTGGACCCCCTTGTCAGGGATTCTCGTTGATCGGTAAGCGTCAAGTAGATGATGTACGCAATAATTTAGTGTTTGAGTTCTGCCGTTTGGTCAAAGAACTCCAACCACGCTACTTTGTGATGGAGAATGTTCCAGGCTTAGCTCAGAACAAATACCAACACCTGTTCGAGCAGCTAATCAGTGAGTTTAAAGCAGCTGGGTACACTATAACTGAACCAGTACAGGTCTTGAATGCAGCAGATTTTGGTGTGCCACAAAAACGGCGGCGGTTGTTTTTACTCGGTTCTAGGCTTGGGGAAGCACCAGTGGCTTATCCTTCCTCAGAACTATCCTCTCACCAATGGGTAACTGTTAAGGATGCGATCGCAGACTTGCCTAACTTAGATGATTTTCCTGAACTCCAGAAAAGCGATTGTGTTGAACTAACACCAGAACAGCTAGACCTGCTCCAAGCTTTAGCCATGCCCTATGTAGAAAAGTTACGGGATTTGATCACCGATCCTGGTAACTTTGCCTATCCCCGCCAGTGGCATCCTCAACTATTGACCAGTTCCCTGCAAACCCACCACACCGAAGGCTCGATTGAGCGGTTTAGAAACACACCCATGGGCGAGGTAGAAACTACCAGTCGCTTACGACGCTTACACTGGGATAAACCTTGCCATACCCTCAGAGCAGGTACTGGTTATAAAAACGGTCGCTACACCTCTCCTCGCCCCATTCATCCTGATTACCCACGGGTGATCTCCGTGCGAGAGGCCGCTAGACTGCACTCATTTCCAGATTGGTTTCGCTTCCACGGGACCAAATGGCATGGATTTCGACAGGTGGGGAATGCTGTACCACCACGATTAGGACGGGTTTTGGGTAAACAAATTATGACAGCGTTGGCGGTTCAACCATCAGTGCCAACCACAACTATAAAGCTCTCAGATGCCAAACTATTAACCTTTAAACAGTTACAGGCATCTAAGTATTGGAATATAGTAGTATTTATTCCTTTTCTAATCTGCTGCTTCCCTTCTCCTGTCGTTCTCTTCTCATAGAAAAGATGCTGTATATAACGACCGTCAACCCTGATCGGCTACTAGTCTGCCATCGTTGTAACTCAGATCACAGCTTAAGCCCTATCCTATCACAACAAATCTTGATCTCGAATCACTACTAGGTAGGACTTTCTCTCACAGAAGATCTCTTCAAAATTGTCGATAGTTAAAATTACAGAGATTATGTGGAGCCCATGAAATCCTTTCAAGTCATCTTCCCCAAATTCCCGGTTAAGCAAATAGCTAAGCGTATTATTCATATGCGCCAAATTACCCGCATTGACCAACAGCTCTTTATGTCAGCTTTACTAGCCAAGGCATCACTTTCACTAGAAGAGCAAACCCTAGTCCAAGAGATTTATGACGGTTTGAACCGTGGATTGATTCGAGTAGTGGAATAAACTATATCACTTCTGATCATGAGCGTCAAACCAATCAATTCTAGGGGCGCTTCCCTTGCGCCCGAACCCTGTGCGCTCTTAAACCTGTGGTTGGCAGCAAGTGATATAATTTCCCGTTGAATACTTACACTTTGGGGAAAGCAAGGCAGAGGGCATAAGGCAGAGGGCAGAAGGCAGAAGTAAAGGAGTAAGGTTTAATCTCAGAAAGTTTTTTATCACTAATTATCCGGACATGATATCAAACAACCCCCAACCTTGAATTATATCATCTGAGGATAATTAGCCTTAATACAAATTTTTCCCATCAGCTGAGCAACCGAGCAACCGAGCACCCCATCTGCTAGTAAAGAGATTCAGTTGCTAGTGGTGCGTTAGGGGAGCGCTCATTTTCCGCCTCGTAGCCAGGGTTAGGTTGCTGCCCGTAACGCACCACTAGCTCAAACAGCTTACCTAGATCCAAAAGAGATCAGTGTTGATCTCAGTTTTTGTTATGATTAAAATTTGTGAGTTGATAGTTGCATTGAACTCTGGCTGATCGTTTCTTGTCAGCCAGGTGCAACTTTTCTTAAACCCTCTGGTAACTATTGGGTATAAATCCCTAAAAATATGTATCCAAATATACAATAATTTCCCCGATAATTCTCCTCATCTCCCGACTCCCGGTAAGCATATGCGCTACGCGCACGCTACTTGAGGTGCCGTCAGCTGTCAGCTGTCAGCCATTGGCCTTTGGCTGATAGCTGATGGCTGATGGCTGACGACTCCCGATTCCCTCCTCCCGATTCCCTCCTCCCGATTCCCTCCTCCCGAATGGCAATCAAGATGGGGCAATATCTGATCAACAGGAGTCCCCCTAAACGGTTGCGCAGTCAGAATAATTGTGCCATCCTTTGCTCTGACCCAGCCTTGGGCTTCGATAATCACTTTTTTTTCTTCGGGAGGTTGAGGCTGTATCACTGAAGGTTGCTGCTGTAATTGCTGTAATGATTGTTTCCTGCTGCTGCTGGGTAAGCCAGGACGAGTTCGCCACCTCACTGTTCTGTGGGCATT
The DNA here is from genome assembly GCF_010672265.1 of Moorena sp. SIO3A2. NCBI lineage: Bacteria > Bacillati > Cyanobacteriota > Cyanophyceae > Coleofasciculales > Coleofasciculaceae > Moorena > Moorena sp. SIO3A2. Next base: position 9,507 of record NZ_JAAHHC010000068.1, on the reverse strand, counting down.
AATCACCGGATCTTCTGCACTAGCTGGTAAACCGCCTTTTCCGGTAATGATAAAGGAACTCCCGCCAGCAATCCGATTATTTTCAAAGCCACAAAGGTCATTGGCCAGGATCGCTTCTGCATCTACGGGGCTTGCTGGTAATTCCGTTAAGCCTGAGGTGGGGTCTACCTGGGAGATGTTGAGGATTACATCACCGTTGAAGGATGAGCCAAGGGTGGAGGTGGCGGTGATGTCATTGTCTGGAGTTAGACGGTCTCGAAACTCTAAACCAAAGATGCCTTGGGCATTAATCTCAACACTACCTCCTGGGCCAAATTCAGCATTGGCGGTGATGTCGCTATTTCCCAGACCGACTAAGGTTTCAGTATCAATGGTGATATTGCCCCCAGTTACATTCTGGGCGTCAGTTCTAATCTTGCTTTCGTTGAGGAGTCGGATGTTACGGGAAAATAGAGTAATATTGCCTTTGTCTCCTCCTGCTGTTTCTGCTGCGATGATTCCATTGTTGTTAAGGAAGATAGAGTTGGCATTAATCTTTACCTCCCCTGCTGAATTCTCCTGTTCAAAGCTTCTAGCACTAACCGGTCCATCAGAGACAATTAACTGCCCAGTGGTAATATTCAACAACTTTCCGGCATTTCCTGTTCCTTGAGCTTGAGTAAACAAGCCACTGACAAACCGACCATCGGCTGATGTTCCAATGAGTTGAACCTTTTCGGAAGCATTCACTATCAAATTTCCACCGTCCCCTTCACCAAAAGTCCTAGCTGCAACTTGTGCTCCATCAGAGACCATTAACTGCCCAGTGGTAATCTTCAACTCTCCCGCATTTCCTGTTGCTTCCCGATTAGCTTGAGTAAACAAGCCGCTGGGAAACAGACTATCCACTGAGGTACCAATCAGTTGAACCTTTGAGTCGGCATCAACAGTCAAATTTCCCCCGTCCCCTTCACCAAAAGTGCTAGCTGAAACAATTGCTCCATCTTTGACAATTAACTGCCCAGTAGCAATATTCACATCTCCCGAATTTCCTGTCCCAAAAGTTTGAGCAAACAAGCCATTGGGAAACCGACCATCGGCTGAGGTACCAATCAGTTGAACCTTTGAGTCGGCATCCACAGTCAAATCTCCCCCGTCCCCTTCACCAAAAGTCCTAGCTGAAACAATTGCTCCATCAGAGACCATTAACTGACCAGTGGTAATACTCAAATCTCCCCCATTTCCTGTTGCTCCTGGAAAAACTCGGGCTCCCAAGAGGCTGAAATTACCATCAGCCGATACACCAATTACTCGAACAGATTCAGTGGCATTCACTATCAAATCTCCCCCCTGTCCTGAGCCCAATACATCTGTAGTTATCCTAGAACCACCCTCAAGGCTGAGGTGAGAAGCCTTAACAACTATGCGACCGCCACTTCCACTGCCGTTGGTTCTCGCAAAAACAAAAGAGCGATCGCGTAAAGTCACATTAGCCCCTTGCACCTGGATACTCCCACCACCTTCCCCACTGGTAATGACTATAGCCCTCTCAGACAAACTAATATCCTGAAACTCTTGAACTCCTGAATAATCCAACACAAAACTAGTATCTTTTGGGGTCAAGTTCACTACACTATTAGAACCAACACTCCCCAGCTCAATGCGTCCATCGGTTGCTGTTAAATTACCACCAGGAATATTAATGTCACCACCAATTAGCCCTAAGGTTTGACCATTTGGTACCTGAAACAGACTAGATTGATTAGTAATACTCCCGGGATTAGAACCATATTGCAACCCAGAGGGAATATTAATCGTCAACAACGGTTTACCATTCGGATTTTTAGCACTGAATACTGTGCCATCTTCAAACAACACACTATCAGCAGTACTCCCAAAAAATGAACCTCCAATATCCAGTATGCTATTGGGACCAAAGACAATACCGTTGGGATTGATCAAAAATAAATTAGCATTGCCCAACACTCCTAGAGTCCCCAAAATATTGGAAACATTACCTCCCGTTACCCGACTGAGGATGTTCTCAATTCCTGCTGGATTCGCAAAATAAACTCGTCCAAACTCGGCCACATTAAAATCTTGAAAGCTGTGGAATAGATTGCTTTCTCTAATCGCCCCACCTTCAATTAAATCTGCTAGGTTCCCGTTAACATCAACATTGGGCGTTACTACAGACCGTTCATTACCGACGGTATTATCTGGGGTGATTTGCCCTAATGCCGTAGTTGCAGCTAATAGAGAACACAGAACAAAGGGACTTGCTGCCACAAGTCGGTCAATCCGAGGTTTCATGTTTATCAATCAAAATGCTCCCGATTTCTCGGATTATTTCATAAAGTTGGAGTTAAGGTTTACTGATTTAACAATTATTTAAAAAGACAATAAAAATTAATAAAAATATAGCAAAGGAAACAGGGAATAAAAATTATCACAATTCCTAAACGGATTGCTATGGCGTTTTTCATAACTATAAGGTACACAGGATTTTTTCCCTGTTCCCTGCTCCCTGCTCCCTGCTCCCTGCTCCCTAAAAACCCAGAAATTTGTAAAAAATAAAGTCGCAAACCGCTATATGTAACCATTTAGCTGAGAAAAAAAATGCGATTGACCTTTGGTCACGCTAAAAGCGATCGCTAATCTAACTAGCGATCGCTAACAGTCTTGGGATGACACTTTTGTGTTAGACAAATACATCAAGTGCCTGCTCAGCAGCATCGAGATTGCCGAATACAGTCAGATTATCCTCGCCGCCAAGGATGGCTACTACGGCTTCTTGACCACTAACTGTTTCGCGACCGAAACTAATATTGCCCAAGAATTCATCAGCGAAATCAAAGGCATCCCCTGCCTCAAAGTCAGTGATTTGGTCAAAGTCCTGGAGACCGTCTTGGAAGATTTCACTGCCGAAGGCGAAGATGTCTGCACCTGAATTGCCAGTTAACAAGTCATTGCCAACCCCTCCGTTCAAGACATCATTAGCGCTACCACCAATCAGAGTATCATTGCCCTCATTACCGAAAACAGTACCGTTAACAGTGCCTGCGATCCCATCATAGGTATCATCACCACCACTGAGTAGAACATCGCCGTTGATAGTGCCTTGGTTAACAATAGTTACGTCACCCTCAGCATCCTGAACATCAATACCCACCTGAGGGCTGCCTGCAACAACACCACCGTTGATAGTGCCCCTATTAATGATTTCGCCGTTGAGTTCGACTCCGTCCTCAATCAGCAGTGCCGCATCAGTTTCTGAGGTCAAGGTGCCTTCATTGACAATATCACCATTGAAGACTGAGAGGTCAGTATTAGTACCCTGTCTGAGGCGAACAGCAGTAGCTCGGTTGTTACCCACCGGCACACCACGTCCGATCACCGTACCCCGATTAATCACACTACCTGTGACATCAGCACCGAGTTGTAGAGAAATGGCATCCCCATCATTGCCTTCACCCACATCGATCAGACCACTACTTTCGTTGACAATCGAGTAGGAAAGCGCACTCTGGTCAGTGTAAACCACACCATCCCGGGGACTGGCAGAGCTGAGAATCTGACCGAAGTTTTGAAGGCTAATATCTTGACCACCGATATTTACGGCACGACTAGCACTAGTGATAGTACCGAAATTTTGCAGCGCGCCAGAAGAGGTACCGCCATTGGCAAAGCTGACGCCGTTGAAAGCACCATCAATCGTACCGTTGTTAACGATGGTACCATTGAGTTCTACTCCCGACTCAATCAGGATACCACTATCAGTTTCTGAGATCAAAGTGCCTTCATTGACAATATCACCATTGAAGACTGAGACATCCGCTCCTCCGATGTCAGTACCCTGTCTGAGGCGAATCGCAGTAGCTTGGTTGTTACCCACCGGCACACCACGTCCGGTCACCGTACCTTGATTAACCACACTGCCTGTGACATTAGCACCGAGTTGTAGAGAAATGGCATCTCCATCATTCCCCTCACCCACATCAATTACAGCATCAGGACCATTGAAAATATCATAGGATGTAGCGGTCTGGTCAGCGTAAACGACACCATCCCTCGGACTGGCAGAGGAGATAATCTGGGCTAAGTTATCAACCTTGATGTTCTGACCACCGATGTTGACGGGACGACTATCACTGGTAATCAAGCCTTGGTTGGTTAATGTGCCAGAAGAAACACCACCATTAACGAAGTTGACACCATTGAAGCTACCATCAATTGTGCCTGTTTCTGCGTTAAAGATGCTGGCATTAGTGCCAGTGATATCAACAGCACTACCATCAACATCCAATGTACCGAATACGGTTAAAGAATCCCCTACTCCGGGTAGTATTACTGGCTCGGTTAGAGTTTCTCCAGTGGGAATAAAAGTGTTTGACATGAAAGTTCCTCCGAATGCAAGTGAATTAAGTTGAGAGTGGAAGTAAACACTGGTCTACCGGCAATAGACCAGTGTAATGTTTTTAACCTCAGGCAAACATTGACCCTTAGGCAAAAACCATAGGTTTTAACAGGGCATTAGCGCTTTTGTCTAGTCGCTAAGGTGTCTATATTTCTACAATGGCATTCGGATCAGAGCCTAATGTCTCAGTTTTTGTATCAGTTTTTTAGCTCAGTTATTTTAACTAGGTTTAGTTGTATAATTTTTTTCATACTTAGCCCAGGGTGAGCTTATATTTTTCTCAGACTAATCTCAGGTTGAGCCATCAACCGATGAAATTAATCCTATTCAGAGGCGCTATATAGCATAAGTTGGAATAATAGTTGTCTCAGTTTTTGTCTCAGTTGTCTCAGTTTTGCTTTTTTTCTCAGTTTTGCTTCAGTTTTGCTTCATTTATAAAGTAATTCCTATCACATTTGGCTTAACAAGCGTGTTATTCTCCCATCACCCCATTAACCTACAGTCTTAATTTCAATCATTTAGCCTATCTACTTTAGTGATAGTGCTTAATTTTCGGCTGTTACCCCGGATCGGGTAATCAGTTAACGAAGGTGTGATCTGGTTTATAGGTTTTATAAATCAGATGTAAACATAGGAGGTCTTTTTTTATTCTCCAATAAAACTCCGGATATCTTTCCCCTCTTGCCTTTTACCTCTTACATGCATGCCTTTTCCGGCAATAATTTTGTTTACAACCAAGATATAAACCCGCTGATCGGTTGTTAAACAATTTGTAAGCATATGCGCTACGCGCACGCTACGTGAACAGCCGTCAGCCGTGAGCTTTTAGCTCACGCTACTTGAGGTGCCGTCTGCTTTGTGGCACAGGCTAGAAACCTGTGACGTAGCTCATAAGCTGAATGCTGATAGCTGAATGCTGATATCTGAATGCTGATATCTGAATGCTGATATCTGAATGCTGATATCTGAATGCTGATAGCTGAATGCTGATAGCTGAATGCTAATAGCTGAATGCTTACGGTTAGTCAGCTAGACACCGCTCCACTCACAGCTAGGGAGAGTTGGTTTGGTGAAGACCAAGCTTTTATTGTGGTGCATTGCAACCACAACGTTTTCTGATGGCTGCTTCTACTTAATCGGTGATCAAGGTCAGCAATTGGAATTCAGTGATGAGGATAGCTCAAAGTTATGTCTATTTTTATGATCGGCACCCAACGCTCAGGCTCTAATTTATTGCGCCTGATGTTGAATCAGATTGGTGATCTCGCTGCTCCCCACTCCCCTCACATATTGCAGCGGATGATGCCATTACTACCTAGCTATGGGGATTTGAGTCAAACGGACACCTTTACCCTCTTAGTCAATGATGTGTGTCGTTTAGTGGAACTCAATCCCGTTCCTTGGGAGGGTGTGAATTTAGATACAAAGGAAGTCATTTCCCTTTGCCGAGAGCGGTCTTTGGTGGCGATATTTGCCTCTGTTTACGATATTATGGCACAAACTTGGGGAGCACAGCAATGGTGTTGCAAAAGTTTAGCCAACGTTTACTACCTGCCAGAGATTACCGCTTACTTGGAAAACGCTAAATTTATCTATTTGTACCGGGATGGTCGAGATGTGGCGGTTTCTTTTAAAAAGGCAGTGGTTGGGGAAAAGCACTTCTACCATATTGCTCAAGAATGGGCAAAAGCCCAGGGTTTAGCACTCCAGATGCGCTCTCGCCTAAGTCCCGAGAGGTTTTTCAGTATCAGTTATGAAACCCTAATCAGCTCTCCTGAGACTACCCTGCAGGATCTGTGTAATTTTCTTGGCGTCCACTATACTCCTGAGATTCTGGATTTCCATCAATCCCAGGAAGCCTCGAATGCTGCCACTTCTAGCTCCCTATGGAGTAATGTCACGCAACCTGTAATTAAGCAAAACACTAAGAAGTTTCTCCAGGAAGCTACGGATGAGGAAATCCTGATTTTTGAATTGGTGGCGGGAGATGTACTTGATGCTCTCGGTTACGAACGGGTTGGAATTCTTAAAGGCAAAGAAATCAAATTCAGCAGCAGTGCGATCGCTAAATTTAATGCGATTAACCAAAGCTTAAAAGCAGAGGCACGCCAAACGATGGATCCTGAGGACTTAAAGCGACGGGATCGCCAAGCCACTCTGCTCAAAGAGATTAAAGCACGTCAGACCGTAGTGGCTTAAAGAACTGACTATGTTAAAAAAACTGCATGTAAACTCGGCAAATTCCGAGTCGGTATCCCTTTGGTTTCTGTTCTGGAACTTTTTCAAGATCGGAAGTACAGCCTTTGGCGGTTTCATGGCTCTGATTTCCGTGGTGGAGAATCGGATGGTGCGGCGGAACAAACTCCTCACCCATGAAGATATGCTAGACAGCATTTCCTTAGCCACTGTTTTACCTGGTCCAGTTGCTGCTAATGTAGTAGCCTATGTGGGCTATCGCTTGGGGAGGACTAATGGGGCTGTAGTCAGTGCCATCGGTGTGTTGCTCCCTTCTTTTATTCTGGTAATTGGTCTAACCATTGCTTATCTCCAGGCCGGGGAAATTCCAGCACTTCAAAAAGCCTTTGCGGGATTTATTCCTGCGGTGGCGGCGATTATCTTGAGTGCCGCCAGGCGCATGAGCAAAAAAGCGATCAAAGGCTGGCGGGAACTACTGATTGCTTTAATAGCGGCAGTCCTACTCAAGGTAGTAGGAGGATTCTACATTACTGTGCTAGTGGTGGTGGGTTCTGGATTGCTAGGATGGTTTTGGTTACGTGACACTAAGCAGTCGGGACAGGAGAGTTCTCAAGCTCAACCGATTCAGGAGTCAATTGAGGGGATTTCCTGGCTGAAGCTCTCAGTCACCTTCGTGATCCTCCTGAGTTTTCTGTTGCTTTCTCTGATTCCCCTACCCTTTTTGGGGGAAACCAGCCTCGGGAAACTATTCGTGACATTTTCCGGAATGAGCCTGATGCTATTTGGTGGAGGCTACGTGTTCATTCCCCTGATTCAAGAAGTGGTAGTGAATACTTATGGTTGGGTGACTCAGACAGAATTTGCTAATGCGATCGCAATCGGGCAAATTACTCCTGGACCAATTCTGATCAGCGCTGCCTTCATCGGTTATGTGGTGAAAGGGATTTCGGGAGCAATAGTAGCAACAGTAGGGATTTTCTTACCACCAGGACTGCTGATGGTAACCTGTTCCCACTTATTGAAACATATCAAAGAATCTACAGTCATTCAGGCGGCGCTCACAGGAATTCGTCCTGCCGTGATTGGCATGATCATTACCGCTGCTATTGTAGTAGCTGGGAGTGCTGAATTTCATGTTGGCAGCCTGGTGATCTTTGCCGCAGCCTTAGTTGCCATGTGGCGGTTCCGCGTGAAGGTGCTGTTGATTATCCCGATTGCTGGAATTTTCGGCTTAGTACTTTACTCAATCTAGAATGGGTTGCTATAGCAAAGGGAACAGCGGATCACCGGAACAGGGAACAGCGGATCACCTCCCTTAAAAATCTTTAAGACCCTGTAGGGTGGGCAAGAGGTGATCACAGATAAGCTGTACTGAAAACTCTAGGACTTTTGCCCACCAAAAAGCCAAGCTACCCACAGTTAATCCTGGTGGGCAAGGTGATTCGTCAACCCAACCGCTCCCATTGATTTCCCCTTGCCCACCCTACAAAACTCCCTACTCCCTACTCCCTACTCCCTACTCCCTACTCCCTACTCCCTGTTCCCTGTTCCCAGAATTCCTAAACGGATCCCTATTAGCATCCCAACTTTTTAGCCTCAAGGTTTCAATCAGCTTATCCAGGGAGCCATAATCCTCTGCCGGTAAAAACTTATCTATGTTAGCAGCTGCCAGGGCTGGATGGTTCGGCGGGATATTTAGAAGCGCTTCGGTCACTGCTGCGACTAATTGCGGGTCAGTACCCTTAACCGCAGCAATCGGCCACTCGGGATAGAGCTCGGTGGTATGAGTATAGAAGAATTCGTCCTTAGCCGACTCTAGGATTCTCAGCTGTTCCAGGTTTTCCAGCAAGCCTTGGTTGACCATCTTTTCTAATTGACATGTACGGATAAACCCAACATCAATTTTGCCGTTGACTACATCAAGCACGATCTGGTCTTGTGATTTGTTTTCCACAAAACTGCTGAAGTCCAGGAACGGGTCAATACCATGTTGAAGCAGATGATAGATTTGGAAAATGCAGCCAGCCGCCGCCGTTTGAAAAGCCACGCAGGCTGCCTTCTTACCCCGCAGATCCTTCAGCTTGTAGATATTGCTATCGCTTCTGACGATGATCAGACCACCAAATTTTGTACCCACCTGAGGTCGAGAGTGGGTAAGTAGAAACTCCGTATCGTAGAGCCGACGGATTTGCACAGCTGCCAGAGGATTGTTGGTGGTAAAGTGCAAATTACCTTGGGCTACTTCAATGAATTGACTTTCTTGGGTAACAGGTACTAAGGAGAAAGGGCGATTAATCACCCCAGAGAGGTAGTTTAGGAGTGGCTGATACCGTTGTTTGACAGAATCCACGCTATCAATGATAAGCACACCCACCCGGACAGTATTGTCCGACACTTGTTGATGGGAAGTATCAACGGGTATCACTGATGGGTTTGCAGAATTTTTATTCTCGCAGGCGGTAAGCCCTAGGATAATAGCAATAGATACACCAGTCAACAGATGAATTATTGTCTGTTGATAACTTATTGAGTTAACTATATTTTTAACCATCAAAACCGATTAAATTCTTTAAGAAAAATAATCATAAAAATAATTTAAACTAGATCTTATTTTTTTCTTGACAAGAGTTATTTCACCTGATGGATACTTTGATAAAGTTTCGATAAAGTTTTAGACATACCCTAGCCAGCCTTAGTTTTTACTGTCAGCAGTTACGAGTATACACAAGACTGCCGAAAAAATATACCTGTAGAGTTAGCCATGACTATAGCGCTTTTTATCCTCATGAGGTACACATATTTTTTTACCTCTTCCCTCTTCCCTCTTCCGAAGTCCCTGCTCCCTGCTCCGAAGTCCCTAAAACCTTAGGTGCGCTTGACCTTGGCGAATTAAATTCGCCAAGGTCAAGCGCACA
>NZ_JAAHHC010000067.1:0-29012 GCF_010672265.1 Moorena sp. SIO3A2 | reverse complement strand
CTGCCGACTATAAAGGCGACCCTCTACTTACGGTAACTTCAAGCCCTCCGGGCATTACTACTTTCAGGTCGGTAAGTTACGGGTCTCTCTCCCGGCTCAGCCTGCGGTTTCTCAGCCTGTACCCTATACTTTAATTACACCCTAGCGCCAATGTATTGTCAACTCGGCGACTCAAGTCGCTACGGTCTTTCATCCCCGGTTTAAAAACACGGGGCTTTCAGCCTTAGGAGTTCCGTAAAAATTCATGATGATAGTGGCACACCAGAAGAACGGGTGGCTGCTCAGACAAAGGTATATCAAGATATCCTGCAAGTTTGTCTAGAGGCTCCCAATTGTACAGCGTTCCTAACTTGGGAATTTGCAGATCATCATTCTTGGATTCCCGATTTCTTTGGTAAACCAGATTCCCCTCTACCTTTCGATAACTCCTATCGTCCTAAAGCTGCTTATCACGCGATGGTGGAAGTTTTGAAAATTGAGGCTTAAAAAGTAAAAAATAAAAGTAAAAATAGCTTAAATTGTACTTGTTATTTCATAAAAATATTCTATAATTTTGGAGGTAATTAACATGGTATATTTACCTGATAACCTCGAATTAACTATTAATTTAAGTGACGAACAATTTTTCCAGCTTTGTCAAGATAACAGGGATTTAAGATTTGAGCGCACCTCTGAAGGAGATTTAATAATCATGTTACCTACCGGAGGAAATACAGGTAGACGAAATATTAAACTATCGACTCAACTAGAATTGTGGAGCAGTCAAATGAAACTTGGTGTTGCTTTTGACTCTAATACAGGATTTCAACTGCCTAATGGAGCAAATCGTTCTCCTGATGTGTCTTGGGTTAAACGAGAGCGTTGGGAAGGGTTAACATCAGAAGAACAGGATAAATTTGTTCCTTTATGTCCTGATTTTGTGCTCGAATTGCGTTCTCCCAGTGATTCCCTGAAAATGGTGCAAGCTAAAGTCCGAGAATATATGGAAAATGGGACTAGATTAGGATGGTTAATCGATCCCCAAAATAAGGTTGTGGAAATCTATCGTCCCAATCAAGAGGTAGAAATTATCCAATCTCCGAAAACCTTATCAGGAGAAGATGTTTTGCCTGGATTTACTTTAAATTTATCAGAAATTATATGATATATTCTGCTATCCATAGCAGTTACCAACTCAATAGATAACTGCTATAGTTGAATAGGCTAATCATGAGATAGTATCTCTACATCTGTCCAGAAAATTCCTGAAGCATCACTCTCGTTTTCGTATATATCCTGTACGCTCGACCCCAAATAACCACCTACTATCAAGCTATTCAATAACCACAGTAGTAGCGGAAGTGAGCAAATACTAATCAAAAAGATTAGGGATTTTCGGATAGTGTTTATCACTGTGCTAACTCCGGTATAGGAAAAATAATTCCGCTTAACATTAGCCAAGCTATAGCCAAAGTCAGGACAATGTTAAAACTCTGCCCTACCAAATAAAGAATCATGGGTTTACCACCCTGAAGTTGTGTTCCTAAATCCCGAAAGTTCGAGTCTAGACCAATGGACAAAAATGCGATACAAAATAGCCAGCCACGATAGATCTTGGTTTGACTAAGAATGTTTTTAACTGTATCCATCCCCATCAAGGGAATACAAACAAAGGATACTAACAGAGAAGCAGCTATAAAACCTAAGATAAACTTGGGCAAACGTACCCATAATTCCCTCAGTTGTGGTTTAGGAGCATTTGGCTCGCGCTCTATAAAAAACACCCAAAATAAAGCGATCGCAAAAGCTATCACTCCGATCAGCATATTTTGAATCATCTTAACTAAAGCAGCTGCTTGACCAGCAATTTCCCCTACTGTTTCACCAGCAGCGACAACTGCGCCAGTAGAATCAATGGTTCCCCCCAGCCATGCACCACTGACTAATTCATTCATACCTACAGCCTTGACAAACAAGGGCATGATCACCATCATGGCAACAGTAAAAATGAGAGTCATCCCTACAGCTAAAGTCAACTCGTTTTTCTTAGCCTTACAGGCTGCTGCTGCTGCAATAGCGGCTGATACACCACACACTGATGTGGATGTGGCGACTACCATCACCAGTGATTTCTGCTGCATTTTCAGAACCCGAGTACCAAACAGATACATAAATATGATCACAATAGGCGTAACCAGCCAAGCGGACGCTAAACCATAGGGTCCGAATTCGACAATTCGGTTAAAGAGAATTTCTGCACCGAGAATCACTAAGCCAGTCTTGATGTAATATTCAGTACGCACCGCTGGCATCATCCACCTTGGTGTACCAATCGTATTACTGATGATTAGTCCAATCAACAATGCCCAGAAAGCATAGCCGAGGTTAATTGCTTTAGCGGTCTGTGAATTCCCAAGTATATAGGATAAAACTGACAAGAGAAAGATAACCAAAAAGCCTGGTATCATGTTTCTGCCTTCTTTGCCCTTCATTACCAGGTTGCCAAGGGTAAACAGAGCACATAAACCAATGGCGAGCAATGCCAGTTTAGGAAACAATTCCCAGGGGAGTGCCGATAAGAAATCTATCCCTTTCCATTTAGGCATCTTTGGCACAACGGTTATGATGCCACTAAACACCGTCCCCAATAACAGCAGACCAATCCATACAGACCACCAGTCTTCTAATTTGTAGAAGTTAGACCATTTTGTTTGACTCATTAGTAGATTTTATTTTACCCTGGAAGCCACCACCGAAATAATATCAATACATAATACCAATTCATAAAAGTAGCACGCTAAGATGCAGATGGGGAGATGGACATCTCCCCGCGCCGGGGTCTGTTTTTGTAACTATTTCCTATTCCCTGGGCACAGCGCTATAGTTTATTAACGGTGACGATTGCTCCTAGTGGTACTTTCAAAGGCTCTAGACTCGAAATCCCCTAAAAGCGAAGCAGAGCTAGGAAAATACATCGGCGCTACCAAAATGACTGAAACCCAAGGTTCATGTAGGGTGGGCAGTGCACCACAGATCATGAACCTTGCAAAGGGCGTTGGTAGGCACTGCCCAGCCTACGATTAATGACAATGGTGCAAGATCTCGGAAATACGTCGGCGCTACCAAAATGACTGAAACCCACGTGGAGCAGCGACTGCATCAAGAGAAGGAGATACTGCTGATGGACTATTACCTAGCTCTGGATCTACTTTTGAGGCTATTTAGGAGGGTTTATCTTAAAATCCCACTACAAACTGCTGGTCGAACCTGAACATAAATTCAACTCTCAACCCATTAATTCCTTCCCAGGAAATATTCCGAAACACAGGAGCAGCCTCTGCTTTATAAACGTAACATGCGATCGCAATACAAAGAGCAACACTGGTGACTGCAGTATTAACAATTTTGGCCAGTTTTTTTTTCATTTTTAGATTATCTCGACTACATTTGGTTACTACTGACTGTTCAAACAAGAATTAACTTTAATGGCTGATTAGATTGGTAGTTGATCAATTATCTAGCAACGAGAGGTTAGAACTAACAGCGCTAATATAATTCAGGAGCTCCCTCAAACCCCTCAATGAATGTTGATAACTATAGCTTCCTATGCCGTTCCAGGTTTCTGTAAAAACAATCTTGACGTTGATTAGAACGATCTTATCAGGTGTTCCGGACAACGTGCATCAAGTTATTATCAATATAATTAATGGTTTTGTTAAGAGAGCTTTAAGGAAATATGAAACTAGTTTAGGACTTAGGCAAAACTATTCAAAAAAAACTATAGCTAGTAGAACACTACAAGTCGATTTGCTGTCTAATTGTAAGCATTCAGCATTCAGCTATCAGCATTCAGCTATCAGCATTCAGCATTCAGCATTCAGCATTCAGCTATCAGCATTCAGCTATCAGCATTCAGCTATCAGCATTCAGCATTCAGCTATCAGCCATAGGCCAACGGCTGACGGCTGACGGCACCTCAAGTAGCGTGGCCAAAGGCCAACGGCTGACGGCTGAATGCTTACGTCTAATTCCTGTAGTTAAGACTAGGGCGTGTTTTCAAAGTTTTCCGCAAGATATTAGATCCCCCCCAGCCCCCCTTATTAAGGGGGGAGCCATACTCAAAGTCCCCCTTTTTTAAGGGGGACCAACGGGGGATCTCGGAGTTTGAAGACACGCCCTAGTCTCGTTAGACTATGAAAACTAAAAATTATGAATTGTGAAGACTGATAATACCTGATTTTGACATAACAAACTATCCTCCGATTGAGGAGCTTTGAGTCAGGAGTAATATTAATTTATTTTACAGTAATTTTTAATATAAATTAGTCCTTGACTACTCACAAAACTCTTGATATAATTCCTCAGTATTAGTTTTCCAACTATCTAAGTCCCCAAACACCGAAATCACTCGTACCACATCTAGGAAAAGATCGCGATCAGCAAAGTAACTCGCATGCTGATCTCGAAACTGCTCAGCTGGCAATTCAGCTTGGATAATCTGATACGCTTCACCACCCATAACTTGAAAGGGAATAGTTTCGGTATCTGTAATTAGTTGTCCATTATTATCCGTTGTGTTGTACTCTACCCAGTAATAATATTCTTTACCTCGTTGAAGTGGCTGACCTTTACCATCAGCATTGTACATAACACTAGTCTGATTATCGTTTACCTGATAAGACCATAACGCTTGTCCATTGCGAGAGGAACGAACTTGAATGATATTAACACTTCCTTCCCAAGCAAATAGAGGTTGGTCACTCCAGGTGCGATAGGCAGCAATATTAGGGGAAATTGAACAAAACTCTCCATGGGTACCTGCTTCATCCTTCTTCCTACGAAAAATATCTCGGATCTTAGCCCATACAGATTGTGTTTCCTGTTTGGTTTGACTCACTGCTTTCGGTACTTGATTCCCTTGACTGGTAAACGAAGCTGCAATTGATACTGATGAGGTCGGACAACTAATACTCATCGTTCCAGTAATTAGCAGTAGATAAAAGACTCTAATTAATCGATACATAGGATTTAAATGTTAAAGGCTTGCCGGAAATTAAATTAATAATTACCAATTAATAATTAACTAAATAATATAAAACCAGAGTATAATTGATGGTAAAGCTATAGGCATTAAAAGAGAAGCTGAGATATAAGCCTGTAGTCCGATTATTCCATAGACCGCTGTAGCACCAAATAATATCAATATTGATTGCTGTCGTTCTTGAGGCTTTTGCTGGAGCAGTAGCAGCATTGTTCCTTTTCCTGACAATGCTGCTAATAGAATCATCCAGCTGTCGGGAATTAATTTTATTGTATGCTGCGATAAAAAATGGTGAACCATGTAAGCATGGGCTTCACCTCCGGTAAATACCTTGGGACAAGTATCTGGTGGCTTTCTGGTTCGATTCAGTGGATTACACCAATATTCAATAGCTAGAGGTAGAGAAAAATTATCCTCGGCTTCATCATATCCCCCAGAGGCAATGATAACCACTTGCTGCTCAATGTTAGAAAAGTCACTTTTGAGGAATTCCCAAGCAGGCTTGTGCTCATAAGCCTGTTCTGGAGGAATAGAAAAGTCAATAATATAGCGCATCCCTAACGGTAGATTCTTTGGTTTAACAGATGCGTTCGCGTAGCGTGGCCTACGGCCAATCGCTAAAGGTAGATTCTTTGGTTTAACGGATGCGTTCGCGTAGCGTGGCCTACGGCCAATCGCATTATCCTGGCTACTGACTTGCTGAAGATACTGACTAACTTGCTGCTGAAAGTTGGTGGTACTTTCAAAATTAGGATTTAATCCTATCCCGTGGTTTGGCTGTTGGTGCAACTGGTGTGATAGAGCCAGTAGATAGGCAAAAGGACATGACTTGTTGCAGGTGGCATCCTGCGGGAGTTCCATATCCCAACGGAAAAAAGTAATATCCCCTTGTAGACTCCATTTAGGGCTAGCAATTTTCGGAAACACCTTGCGATTTTTATCCTGATTGACCCCAAAGACAAACCAGGTATCCTGTTGACTAACAGCGGATTGAATCGCACTAGCCAGTTTTTCCTCTCTCGGTTCTTGGGTATGGAGCAGATAATCAATTCCAATTACCTTAGCGCCTGAGTTCGAGAGTTGTCTGACTAATTTGCCAAGGTATTCCCGTTCCATCGGCTGGGTTTTAAAGCCTTTAATCTCCAGTTGCGCCTGATTGATTGAGTCTTGATCAATAGCAATTAACAGTACAGAGCGTGGCTTCGCGGAGGATAACCCCTCCCGAGGAAACTGGTTTGTGCTATCGCGATAGACAGCTTGAAGAAACGTTCGCCCATCTAGCAACATGTCTTGTACAGGAACCATAGCGCTAACTAAAAGCACACTAGCTAATGCGATCGCTTCTTTTGGTTTAGGTAGCCACTGCTGAAGTAGTTTCTGGTAACCCCAAGGCTCAATCCGAAATGGCTTAGCACCATAGGGACTAAAAAACGAAGGAATCAGGTAAGCTGATGGATAGACAAATTTTTCACTTACCTGTAAATTGCGACAAGCTGCCAGCATTGCTTCCTGGACATCCTGATCCTGAGCTAAGCTGCTGCAAAATTCTTTGAGAAATACATGAGCAACATTATCATGAACTTCCTCCCGCATGATCACCACTTGCAATCCTAAATCAGCCAACCGATTCGCTATTTTTAGACCATTACAGGAGTTAAAGACGCACAACTGAAGTCCCTGATTTTTAGCAGTAGTTAGGTATTCCTTTATTTCACTGATAGATACCAACTGCTCTGGCGCGATCGCTAATTTTCCATCAGTAACTTTTGTTTCATCACTATGACCCATAAAAAATAGAGCATCCCACCCCCTTTCATCGGTTATTTCTGCCGCCAGTGCTGCTTTAAGATTCACCCCATCTTCTTGGTGTTGCCAGTCAAAGAACTCTACTTGAGCAACTCCTTTGAGCAACTTAAGAGCCTGCTTATCTTTCTCCAAATTCAGATCTGTATTATCCCCCAAAATCGCTAAAATCCGAGGTTTCCCATGGCGCATATTATCTAGCGCTATTGTTTCTCCCTGAGTAGTCATCGGAATCCTGGTAATCCGAATTCTCCCACTGGGGATATCCTCTGGAAGCAACTGCCATGCTTCCCAAGGAAGCCGTGCCAATTCCACAGAATCGCAGGCTATAAAAATAGCTACTTCTCGATAGGCTTCTGCTGTCTTCTTTGACTGTGATTCCTTTCTAGCAATAGTGAAAATTTGATGTTGAATTGTTTCTCGAATAGTCTGTAATTGACCTAACCACCGTTGAAAGACATCCAGAAATATCTCTTTTGCTTCTTCTAATTCATGTCCCAAGTCATCGACTAATGGTGTGATGGCACCACTGGATAATTCTCTTGCTCGCAATTTCGGGTAAAACTGGAGGTAAAGGTATCGCCACTCCTCATAACAGTCTATTACTTTAGCTGGATAGTCCAACTTTGCGGATACTTCCTGTCCGTGATTACCCCGTAAATAAAACAGACAGGATGAATCAGCTTGCCAAACATTTAGTCTAAAACTACTTTGATGATTAGTTGTCAATCGCTTCGCTCCAATTCAAAATTATCAATTAAAAATTAAAAAAAATACTACAAATGAAGTCGGGGGCTTGAAACATCGCTTCGCTCCAATTTAAAAATGGTAATTTGTTACTTTTTTATTCCCCCTACTCCCTACTCCCTACTCCCTACTCCCTACTCCCTCTTAAAATATCATAAACATTTATCAGGATCAAAAGCGAAGGGAAGTAGGGTTAATGAGGCTCCATTACTTAGAGAAATGGTAGCTACAAATTTTTGGTTCCACCTACCTGCTACTGCAACATGGAGATAACGTTCATTTACCAATATCGCTTCAGAGACAACACCAGTGAATTCGCTGATTCGTAACTTCATACCAGGGGGAAGTGTATTACCAAGACAGTCTTCGATTAGCAATAGCAATGCCCATTCTCGAGTATCTTCTGGTGCTTTCTGGTAAATGAACCAGGTAACAGCACATAGTTTGAACAGAATGCCATTTAAATTAACAGTTTGGTAAGAGCCACGAGCATGAGACGGAACAATTAATCCTTTTTGTCTTCTCAACTCTTTAGCGATCGCTCGATATCTGTCTGGTTCATCCGATACTGGACTAATCCGACGCATTGATGGCTTAGAAAAGGTATAGTCAGGAAGCAGTTGCCAAGATAAACAGCTTGCTAACTCATCCATTTCTCCTCGCAGCCATTCTGCTGTATTAATGGCTGTTTCAGCAAAGAATGGTAGGATTTCCTGAACAGAACGCTTAGTATCAGCAACTGGAATTGTGATCTCTTGGGAATCTAACCAACGCAAGTAGTGCAGTAAATGATTTGGTTGCTGATCAAATAAAGACAGAGGTAAGTTATAGTTACGGTTACCTTGTGGTAAGTTAGCTGTTTCGCGATAGTTAACCAACTCGTCGTGACGTAAAATACCTCTAATAATACCCTGTTCTTGGGTTTCTTTCACCTCAATTATGATATAAAAATGAGCGGCAAGTTCTGGTAATTCAACAGCAGCTATTGGTATATTAACCCCTGGATATATGAGGGTTTCCGTGACAATTATACACAGATTAAAATTACCAACTTTAAAATTACATACCGTTTCAATCAGATTAGCATACTCTGGTTGAAACACCGAACATTTATCCTTATTAATTGGCAGCTTAACCCGTTCTTCTAACCATCTTTCAAAACCAAATAAGGCTAAACTATTTAGATAATTTGGCCAATTTTTGGCCTCACTATTAACTTTTTCACTAATCTTTATCGCTTGCTCAAAGTCTTCAGGTTCTAGCCAAAATACTTCTCGGTTTGCAAGGGCTATATCCCTGGAATCTGTCCTATCCTTATTCATTAGTTTCATCCTTATTTTTTTTGATTGTGTTCATCTAGATATCGGCACAATCGCTGAGCATATAAACTAGCCATTGAACGGGTTTTAGAAGTACTCAGTTCTGCTACCGCTTCTTGAAAAACTTGTGTGTTCAAGAAAGCCTCTACTTCCTGCATCAGGTTACTCAAATAATCGAGCTTTGTGGCATTTTCTTCCAGAGCTAATCCCTTAGTAGTTGTTGAGATAAGCTGGAAAAAATTTTCTACACTCAGATAATGAACGCGATTCAGCAGTTTCCCTGGTGCCAAGACTCGGCTGGCTTGGGAATGATTGGTCATCTTCACAAGGGTTGCTATCTCTTTAAGAGACTTACCCTCACAGTAAAGGAATCGGAAACCTGGGATAACCTTTGAAGCAAAACAAGCGTAACGGCGACTTTGCTCTAAAGAGGCAATGTGCTCAGCCAAGGCTTGCGCTATCGCGTGATCTAAAACCTCAATCAGTCCCTGTTCAAGAAAATCCTGCAATTCAGATTGTCCTAAATGATCTATGGTATTAATAGAGTTTAGATCAGGTAATTCTTTGGGGACATACTCGCCAGTTTCTGGATCCCGTGCTTCTAGAGGTTCCCAGATCGGACTTCCTCTGCGGCTCCAAATCTCCTCTTCTTGCAGACCCTTGGCTATCCTGGTTAGTTCTTTGTGAAGCTCTTTGGTGGAATTGATGATAACACCACGTTCTGGCAACAGGTGGAGCATGTCTTGGAGTTGGTCATCCCTAGGCTCAAGGCATTGGTTAACTCTAGGGTTAACTCTATGGTTAACTCTATTGCGCCGTTGCTGTTGTCTGTCTTGAGAATAGACAGTATGGAAGGTTTCTACTAGTTTGCGATCGCGTGGATAGAGCTGTTCAAGGTGTCTGAGTTTAACTCGTCCCAACAGTGACCAGTTACTGGACAAGGGCAATCCCTGTTCAGCTAAGCAACGTTTGATATCAGGATGTTGTTTGGTTTTCAGATATGCCCAATTGTCCAAACTGAAGCGAGCTGGTGAGTTCAGACGATAGCTTGCCAAGACATCAATCGTAAAAAACTGACCAAGTCCAGGTTCAATCTCACCTTGCTTATTAACAACCAGTTGAGCTTTGCCATCACTATCGAGAATAATCGGAGTTTTGCCATCATCATTGAGTACATAGGATAGCAGCTCACGGTAAGTTAACCGATAGTCAAGGCAAAACTGACTCGCTAGTTTTTTACAAGCCTTTAGGATAGGCATTGAAACATAGCACCGAAGACACAGTCCAGCTAACGCCCGGTATTTAGTATCACATGTAGTATCAACAGTAGATAGCTCAGCACGAAACCAGGATAGCAGTAAATCCTGGATACCTCGCTCCCACTGAGCTAATAACCTTTCCTTTTGATCCAATCCCAGGAGTGTTTGTTGAAAAAACTCCTGTGCTTCCTGTTGATGGCAGACTTTGTAGCCTTTTTCGTTATTGGTTGGGTCAAATACCCGAATTGTCGAGTATCTAGATGCATCCATAACCGATTGAGACAGCACTCTACTAGTATATAGATGTCAGGCTATTTAACCTGTGCAGTTTTCTCTAGCAACAGCAACAGGCAAGGCGTTGGTCAATGGTGGAACGATTGAGGGTAATCGGTAATCATTAATCAGTAATCAGTAATCAGTAATCAGTAATCAGTAATCAGTAATCAGTAATCAGTAATCAGTAATGTTAATTTGAGATTCCCTCACCGTCAATCATCAAACTCCAACCTACCCTACAACGGACGCCTGGACAAAAACCACCTCCAAGCCTTCAACCTTCAACCTTGGCCAATAGGCCACGCCATCGCGTTCAACCCTCCAACCTTCAACCTTGGCCAATAGGCCACGGGTTCGCTGAAAGCGGGACGAAGTCCATCGCGTTCAACCTTCAACCTCCCAACCTCCCAACCTTCAACCTCCCAACCTTCAACCTCCCAACCTTCAACCTCCCAACCTTCAACCTCCCAACCTTCAACCTCCCAACCTTCAACCTCCCAACCTCCAACCTCCCAACCTTGGCCAATAGGCCACGCGTGCGCGTTCAACCTCCCAACCTTCCAAAGCCTATTACTTGTGAAAATCAATTCATTTAAGCGACGAAAATTTATATTTCAAAGTTTAGTAGCTCTGGGAATAACGCTGTTATCAACTGCTTGCCAAAAAGCGTACAATTCTCAAGAGATCACCTACTCTGATGGAGATAAATCTTTGCAGCTGAACTATATTAACATTCCCCCTACCAACAATCAACCACCAGCTGGATTAATTGTCTGCTTACATGGCTTTGGAGCCAACTCCCAAGATTTGGTATCTTTGGCTAAGGCGCTAAACTTACCAGACTATCAGTTTCTATTTGCTGAAGCTCCCTTTGACCATCCTGCTGTACCTGAGGGTAAAATGTGGTATGATTTGAATGGCCCGGAGTATCAAGGCTTAACCGAAAGCAGACAGCAGCTAATTGATTGGCTCAAATCCCTGGCCAAAAGGCCACGCTACGCGAACGAAGTGAGCACTGGCGTGCCCCTATCCCGCACCATTCTGAGTGGATTTTCCCAAGGCGGAGCCATGACATTAGATGTAGGGTTGACCTTGCCAATAGCAGGCTTAGTATCCATGAGTGGCTATTTACATAGCCGAACCCAACCTCCTACAGGCTCATCGTTACCAGCAATTTTGATAGTTCATGGTAGACAAGACGAGGTTGTACCGTTAATGGCTGCTCACAATGCTAGATATACTCTAACTGGTTTAGGGATACAGGTCAAGTATCAAGAATTTGACATGGGACATCAAATCATCCCAGAGGTAGTAGTGCTCTTTCGTAATTTTGTTCTTGAAGTAATGGGTAATCGGTAATCTGAATGACTTTTCGTTAATTTAGTTTAGTTAATTTAATTTTTTCGATAGTTTACACCATTCGCCTTTCCGAAATCCTGATAGCAATTTTAAATTCAGTAGAATACAAAAGTTCGTCAGATTAAGCCTCGATCGATCTTCCCCATCTTGCCATCCCTCCCTTTCTACACAACTAGGTGTAGTCTACTTGAGTGCAGACTACTATTATAATTACTCCCCTATCAATCTTGTTTTCAATTAACAGACTACTAGGGAGGAAAGTGTCAAGCTGAGATATTTCACAAAAAGTTTACAAAGTATTGAAATTCTTTCAGTGTAGATAACACAAACTTGATGAGGAGTTGGTCACTTTAAGAGGCTTAGCTAATCAACCAGAGAACTGTATGAACGTTATTGAAACCAAAATACCCGAAGTCTTAATTCTTGAACCCCGTGTCTTTGGTGATGACCGTGGTTTTTTCTTTGAAAGCTACAATAAACGAGTTCTAGCAGATAAAGCTGGGATCACCGCTGAGTTTGTCCAGGATAACTATTCCCGTTCAGCCCAAGGGGTGCTTCGAGGATTACACTACCAGATTCAGCAGCCCCAAGGTAAACTGGTGCGGGTTTTACTCGGAACTATATTTGATGTGGCAGTGGATATTAGAAAAAGCTCCCCGACCTTTGGACAGTGGGTTAGTTGTTTGCTGAGTGCAGAAAATAAACAACAAATCTGGATTCCAGCTGGATTTGCCCACGGATTCCTGGTAGTCTCTGAATTCGCTGAAGTTTTATATAAGACTACTGACTTCTACGCTCCTGATCACGAGCGGACTATTGTGTGGAATGACCCTGACCTAGCCATTCATTGGCCTCTGACCGACTCTCCCAGTCTGTCGGCTAAAGATCAAGCGGGTAAGTCTTTCAAAACAGCCGAGGTTTTTGCATGAAAAAAATCTTACTCACTGGGATTACTGGACAAGTGGGTCAAGAGTTGGAAGATACTCTGAGTCCCCTAGGCCAAGTCATCGGTGTGGGGCGCAGCGATATGGACTTAGCTGAGCCAGAGAGTATTCGTCAGGTAATTCATCAGATTAAGCCTGACGTGATTGTCAATGCAGCGGCTTACACGGCTGTGGATAAAGCAGAGACAGAACTGGCACTGGCTAAATCGATTAATGCTGTTGCTCCAACCATCATGGCAGAGGAAGCTCAGAATTTAGGAGCCATCCTGCTCCATATTTCCACCGACTATGTGTTCGATGGCAAAAAAAATACTCCTTACACGGAGCAAGACACTCCTAATCCCATCGGTTCTTATGGTAAGTCGAAACTGCAAGGGGAAGAAGGGGTGCAGCAAAAATGCGATCGCATTCTCATCCTCAGGACTGCTTGGGTTTATGGTACTCGTGGTCATGGCAACTTTGTCAAAACCATGTTACGACTAGGGGCTGAGCGAGAAGAGCTTCGGGTGGTAGCGGATCAAGTGGGTACTCCTACCTGGGCTAAAGATATAGCAGTAACCATTACTCAACTTTTGCAAGCAATGGATTCTAATCCAATGCTAGGAGGAATCTATCACTTCACCAACACTGGTGTCACCAGTTGGTATGACTTTGCCGTTGCCATCTTTGAAGAAGCCAAACTGCTGGGCTTCCCCTTAAAATTGCAGCGAGTTGTCCCAATTACTACCCCAGAATACCCCACTCCCGCTCAGCGTCCAGCTTACTCAGTTCTCTCAAACCAGAAAATATCCCAAACCTTGGGAAGCTATCCGCCCCATTGGCGTCAATCTTTGAGGCAAATGCTAGCAGAACTTTATCAAAAGCTTGGGTAATTGCTATAAGCATAGGGAGTAGGGAGTAGGGAGTAGGGAATCGGGCATCGGGCATCGGGCATCGGGCATCGGAAAACAATCCTGTGTACCTGATTAGTATGAGAACCGCTATAGTTCAAGTTCAACCAAACAACCTGCCAACCAAACAACCAAACAACCAAACAACCTTCAACCTACCCTACGGGAACGCCAAGGGCGAACAACCTTCAACCTACCCTTCACCGAATGCCAAGGGCGAACAACCTTAATAATTCATATTTCATATTTCAGACTTTATAGTGAGGATTTCATATAGCTTATGAAAGCACTAATTCTTTCTGGGGGAAAAGGAACTCGTTTACGTCCCCTAACTTATACTGGTGCCAAACAGTTAGTACCTGTTGCCAATAAACCAATTTTGTGGTATGGGCTTGAAGCGATTATCGCTGCTGGTATTACTGATATCGGTATTATTATCAGTCCTGAAACTGGGGAAGAAGTTAAGGCTAAAACAGGAAATGGCGATCGCTTCGGAGCCAACATTACCTATATCCTCCAAGACCAACCCTTAGGACTTGCCCACGCCGTTAAAGTGGCCCAACCCTTTCTCGGAGATTCTCCCTTTGTCATGTACTTGGGAGACAACTTGGTTCAAAGTGAGCTGAACTTATTTGTAGAGAATTTCCAGAACAAAAATCTGGATGCTTTAACTCTGCTACGGGAGGTAGATAATCCTACTGCTTTTGGTGTTGCCAAAGTCGATGAATTCGGGCGAGTGTTGCAGCTAGTAGAAAAACCGAAAGTTCCTCCTTCTAATCTGGCACTGGTAGGTGTTTACCTATTTTCTCCTGTTATCCATCAAGCAATTGCTAATATCCAGCCTTCTGCTAGAGGGGAACTGGAAATTACCGATGCGATTCAATACTTGATTGATCAACAAAAAAATGTAGAAGCGTTTCAAATCAAAGGTTGGTGGCTGGATACTGGTAAAAAAGATGACTTGTTAGCTGCTAACCAGATTATTCTAGATACTTGCCTAGAATCTGCTGTTGATGGTGAAATTGACTCCGAAAGTCGAATTAGCGGACGGGTACAGATTGGTAAGGGGTCTTCTATTACTAATTGTACCATTCGTGGTCCAGTTACCATTGGTGAAAACTGCCATCTGGAAAACTGCTTCATTGGTCCATATACTAGCATTGCTGACCAAGCTACTCTCTTAGATGCTGACATTGAGCATAGCGTGATTCTAAAAGGTGCTAAATTAACGGGGATTCATCAACGAATTGTTGATAGTTTAATTGGAGAACGAGCTCAAGTTAAAGCTGCACCCCAACATCCAAAAGCCTTACGATTCATGATTGGTGATGACTCACAAGTTGAACTAACTTAAGGTAATAATTCAGCGGTCAGCCGTCAGCGATCAGCGGTCAGCTTCAAATAAACCTTGAACGGTCGAATTTAATAGTTCGAGATTAATGAGAATTGAAGGTCTGGGTAAAAGCCATTGGCCAATGGCTGATAGCTGATAGCTGATGGCTGAATGCTGAATGCTGATAACTGATAGATGAATGCTGATAACTGAATGCTGATAGATGAATGCTGATAACTGAATGCTGATAGCTCAATGCTTACTTTTCTACTAACCCATTGAAGCACTAACCCACTCAAACTAATCATGAATTCTTTTGAACAAAAATCCCTGACTACTAGACAACCTCGCCAATTACTAGTAACAGGTGGTGCAGGATTTATTGGCTCGAATTTTGTTCATCACTGGTGTGAACAGTACCCAGGCGATCGCGTGGTGGTACTAGATGCTCTGACTTATGCTGGTAACCGCCAGAATCTGGCCGGTCTGGAAGACAAAGCAAATTTGCGGTTTGTCCAGGGAGACATATGCGATCGCACTCTAGTAGACCGCCTGCTCCAGGAAGAAAACATCGACACCGTCGCCCACTTTGCTGCTGAATCCCATGTTGACCGCTCCATTTTAGGACCCGATGCTTTTATCCGCACTAATGTGGTCGGTTCCTTCACCCTACTAGAATCCTTCCGGCAACAATGGCAAAATCAAGGACAACCAAGGGATTATCGCTTCCTCCATGTTTCCACGGATGAAGTGTATGGCAGTCTAAGTGCTGATGACCCAGCCTTCTGTGAAACCACACCCTATGCCCCCAACAGTCCCTATTCAGCTTCCAAAGCTGGCAGTGACCATCTTGCCCGGGCTTATTACCATACCTATGGGGTTCCCACTATTATTACCAATTGCTCCAATAACTACGGACCCTATCATTTTCCAGAAAAATTAATTCCCCTGATGTGCATCAACATCCTGTTGGGCAAATCTCTACCAGTCTACGGGGATGGACAAAATATTCGAGATTGGCTGTATGTGGGTGATCATTGCCGTGCTTTAGATGTGGTGATTCACAAAGGTCAACCAGGAGAAACCTATAACATTGGTGGCAATAACGAAGTCAAAAACCTAGACCTAGTTCACCAGATTTGCGAGCTGATGAATGAATTAGCCCCTGATCTACCGGTTGCTCCAGCACAACAGTTAATTACCTTTGTCAAAGACCGCCCAGGCCATGACCGTCGCTATGCTATTGATGCGACTAAAATTAAAACTGAACTGGGTTGGGTACCAACAGAAACCTTAGCAGGTGGCCTACGTAAAACTATTGAGTGGTATCTAAGCAACCGGGATTGGTGGCAACCATTGCTATCCCAAGAGTATCAAGCTTACTATCAAAAAGTTTATGCCTAGAAGGATGTTCGCGTAGCCTGGCCGTTCGCGTAGCGTGGCCTAAAGGCCAAAAGGCTAAGGGTTAGGTACCCTCGTCCTAGATTTTAGGGAGTAGGGAGTAGGGAGTAGGGAGTAGCGATGCAGTGTGGTCAAGACCGCTTAGGTGCGTTTTCCGTAGACGAATTAAATTCGCCACGGGTCGCACCTCTGCATCGCTTTTTAATAACACCAAAAAATCTTCCGAGCTTTTTCCTACTGTTCCCTATTCCCTGTTCCCTGTTCCCTTGTAAATGCTATAGATGATATCCATTGTGGATCAAGGGATAAACTATCGAATTTTCTCTCATCATATTTTTTTTTATACAAGCTTTATATAGTTAAAGTTTTAGTTAGTTGTTCGTTAAACATGGGTATGCTACCAATTCCTAATAATAAGAGACCTAATAAAATATTTTAATCCTATTACAGGGAACAATTTTTTGAGCAAATTGGGACTATATTTAAGGCTTTATACGAACGAGATGCCGAGATAGCTAACTTAGATAAGATAGAGCGCAGTCAGTCTAATAGCTTAGAAACAGTTAATACTCGAATTGATGAAATTAAGTCTTGTTTTAGTGCGATTATTTGTCTACCTTCATTAGAAGAATCATCTCAACAATTTCAGGCTATAGCCTATCTCGATTTAGGAGCTTGCTTGGCTCTTTTTCCTCAAAAAACTCTCCTTATCTATAAATCAGTTGTGCCGCCACAAGGCTTAAAGAGCAAAGAATTAGAAACGTTCAAGTTTTCCGGGAATTTAGATTTTCAAACAGGCATGGAACTATATGGAAAAATCTTGAAAATATTAAAATCTTGAACATCTTACAAACAGGTTGCTGAACTGATAACAGGGAAACTATGACAGACGAAGAATTTACAAGGTACTTTGTCGAAAATTTACCAGACAAAGTGTATAGTGCAGTAATTAAGTTATGCGATCGCTTTTTAGAAAAAAGGAGGAGTCTTTCCTACGAACAACATCTCATTGCTTTTTCTACTCTTGAACAGTTTATCATATATCACACTATTCCCTATTCAATCCCCAGAATTTTTGAGGATTATGGAATATCAAACTATCAAAGAGAAGAAGCCATTGTCGAATTCTTTAGAACTATCAAGCAAACTATCCAATCGCTTCCATGGAGCGAGCAGTCAAAGTTGATGCAGCAATCTCTGAGTAGCACCTGGAAGCCAAAGGAAAACCTTCAACCGAAAGAAGAACTTAAATCTTTATCTCAAGATGCTTTGCTACGTTTGATTCAAGAAAAAGATAATTTAATTAATCTTTTAATTAGACAGGTAGAAACAGCGCTACAGCGTCCGAGTTTGTATGCAGAAAATTATCACAATGAGGGAAACACTATGTCTGAACAGCCAATTAACAATGACCTCCGTGGTGCCAAATTTGGTGGTGGCTTCGCTAATAGAGATCAGCACGGTGGTACGTTAAACGACTATTCCAAAGACCATAATTTAACTGAGGCAGCAGCATAAATTCAACAGCTTTTAGAGCAACTGTCCCAAACTAACCCCACTTCAACCAATGCTGAAAAAATGGCAGTGGTGGCTAAGGCGGTGGATCAGATTGAAGGTAAACCCACCCTAAAACAAAGGGTGATTAATGTCTTAAAAACGGGGGGAACAGAGGCATTTAAAGAGGCGGTAGATCATCCCTTGGTGAATGTTTTGTTCGCAGCTATTGAAGGTTGGCAGGAAGGTTCGTAATTCAGTTACTTATGGAACTCTGGTGCCCAAGTTAGCCACCACCGTACATTCGGAGCCACAAAACAGCATAAGTAAACACCATCACTAAGAAGCTACCGATGACTCACTACGTTAGGAATCGGTGCTTCTTGTGGAATATGCTGCCAATGACTCAAGAATGGTAGCAACACTGCTACCAATAACCTTGGCATTCAACAGACATGGGCAGTACTTGATTCGAGCCAGTGACGTCCTGCTGTTAAGCCAGGGGCTCTACTAAAGCCCCGTGGAAAGGACGCCAGTTGCTCCGCGCGCCCCACACTTACCATATTTACCACACTTTAAACACCTACCACGCCTGCCTATGTTTCCCTGTTCCCTTTTCCCTGTTCCCTTTTCCCTTGTGGGGAAAGGGATAAACTATCGAATTTTATATCATCATATTTTTTTTTATCCAATCTTGATCTACTTAAAGTTTTAGTTATTTTACCTTAAAATTTATAAATTTTAGCTGAGTTAGATATAAACTGATAGTCGAGACAATAATTAAGTACGAACTACTAAGAGTTGATTGAAATATTAATTATTTAAATTCAAGGGAAAACTATGGAGATTTGATAGGTTAGTTGATGGTGTTAGTTTTGGAATGGTTAACAGGCCACTTTTTTTATCAAAACTATTTGAAGATAACGTATTTTTAACAAAAACTTTAGGATTGATATATCAGTATTATATAGCGTTTTAAAACGATTGAAAAACTGAGAATATCTTATTTGATTTTACTATAAAAATCTGGAGCTATTGCCTATTGTCTATTGCCTTTTTCCACAATCTATGACTTGACAACTCCTTTGAAAACGCTATAGCTGGATTCTTGATTCCTTGAATCGTAGTTTCTACGTCCTCTTACTTAAGCAATTACTACGTTAATTGATAATACATTTATGATCAGTGTTATTACTATAGTTGGTATTGTTTTTTTTCGATTATACTGAAGTGTCTTCCATTTAAATCAAACCTAATAACTTGTTATTGAGGATTCATGGAACAAAAACTAGTATCTACAGTGCTCAAATTCCGACTAGTTATTAGCTAATAACAGAACTAATAACTAGTCTTTAAATCACCTGCTATCCGATCCAAATTTACCTATTATTAATTAGGTTTTTACTGGTGCAATATCTTTAATAACCAGTGCCAACTAGGCATTTGGAGCTTTATGCTGTTCTATTTTAGTCAAAACTATGGAAAACCTTAAGAGTACAATCAACCTAATCAAAGAAAGGATATTTGATTCCGACTTCCAGCTCGGCAACATCCCTCTTTCCACGATACTTATGGTGGTGATCATCCTCCTCCTTACCCAGATATGTCGAGGTTTGTTCACTGCCATAATCATTGACAGAATCGAGCGTCTGACTAGCGCTACAGAAACTACCCTAGACGATGAGTTTATTAAGATTCTTAGGGCACCATTAGGCTGGCTAATTTGGCTGGCTGGATTATGGCTAGTACATAGTGTTGCGGCAACCCATCTTAGTCCTGAACAGAATCAGAAAATCCCCGAGATGCTCTTTGTGAGCGCTCTGTTCATTGCCACCTATATTCTTTACCGTGCTGCTCCACTACTGGGGGAGCTGCTAGCGGGATTGGCGGCACACACTGAAACTGAACTGGACGATTTGTTCGTCCCCTACTTCCCAAGGCTTTTTCAGACAGCAGCAATCCTGATTGCTGTGATTAAAGCCAGTGAGATTTTGTTGGGGACATCGGCCGGTGCACTGATCGGTCTAGTCGGTGGTGCAGGTGTTGCCTTAGGTTTGTTAATGAAAGATATTATCTATGACTGGTTTTGTACGGTGATTATCTACGCTGATGGTCTCTATAAACCCGGTGACTGGGTAGCAGTGGACGGAGTCAATGGTTTTGTTCAGATCGTCAGTATTGGTCTAAGAAGTACACAGCTTCGTCTGACTGAGTGGGGTTCTATCAAAAAAGTTCCCAATTCTAAAATGATTGCTGGCGTTGTGGAAAATTGGTCCCAGAAGACTGGCGATACCTTTGAGTGGGGCATAAATTTAACTCTGAAAGTTGATGGAATTTCGGCTGAGCAAACTAGCTGCATTTGTCAGGCTATTGAAGATAAAATTCCGTCTATCGATGGCTTGCATAAGCAGAACATGTTAGTTTTATTTTCCCACATTGAAGAGAATGCTCGTGTGATTATAGTTAGGGTATTTGTGATTGATACAAACCTATACATTGCTGCCCAGCAAAACTTGAATCTAGCCCTATTAGAAATCCTGGAAAAAGAGGAGATTGATCACCTGCATGTTGAGCTGGAAAAGCAACTTCAAGACTACAAACAGGTGAAGGAAAATGGCTCTCCTAGTGTGGCTATGATAAATTTTTAGAAAATAATCCCTACAAAGCTTACTAACCAACACTTATAGCGATCGCTAGTAAGCATTCAGCGGTCAGCGGTCAGCGGTCAGTCGTCTCGATTAGCTGACTTGACACTCCCCGGTCATTAGACGCGGGGATTCTTGCTTCATAGAGCCAACTTGCTCAACCAGACCGGAATCAGGAAGAGTAGAGGTCGATTCTCCACAAGAGTTTGGATCAATGATCCAGGTTCCGGTGTGCCCCACCGTACCCAAGGCTCTTTTCAGGATATTGATTGCAGCGTTGTGGTCTCGGTTTAACTGGCACCCACACTTACAGACATGAGTCCTAGTTGACAGTGACTTTTTAACCGCTTCGCCACAATCTGAACAATTCTGGCTTGTATAGGCAGGATTTACCGCAACGGTGACTCTACCAAATTTTTGGCCAAAGTGCTCTAACCATTTTCTGAATTGATACCAACCTGCATCGTTAATAGATTTAGCTAGACAATGGTTTTTAACCAGGTTTTTCACTCTCAAATCTTCATAGGCGACCAGGTCGTTAGACCGGATTACGCAACGTGCCGGAGACGAAACCTTAGAAGAGTGCAGCCTTACAACAAAACCTGCCACCTTTGATGCATAGCCTATCAACTATAAAGGCTGCACTCTTCTTGCGGTAACTTCTAACCAGTCTCTTGGCATGTTCTTCACGCTGCCTACTTATTTTGAGATGTTGTCTGCCTAGTCTATTAACGGCCTTCTTACGGTTAGATGAGCCTTTCTTTTTTCGAGATACTCGACGCTGATAAAATTTCAGACGCTTTTCCCCAGTTCTATAAAATCGGGGATTGGGTTCTGTGTTACCTCTAGAATCGGTGTATAAATCTTTTAGCCCTACATCTAATCCTACAGTAGCGTCAACTGGATCCAATTGTTCATTTATCTCAGCAGAGATGCAAAATTGAACATAATACCCATCAGCCCTTTTTACAATGCGAACCCGTTTAATTTGCTTCTTGTCCAAGCGCCACAAGTCCCAGGTACCCTTGAGCTTTAGCTTTCCAATTCCCTTCTTGTCACTGAAAGTGATTGATTTCTTGTCAGGGGATAACTTCCATCCTGATTGCTTATACTCAACCGACCTACAGTGTTTTTGAAAGCTAGGAAAACCTTTCTTTCCTGGTACCTTTTTCTTGCAGTTTTCAAAGAAGCGAGAAATTGATGACCGGAGATGAAACCTTAGAAGAGTGGAGCCTTATTTCATGAGTTTTAACCCTTTTTTGCATAGCCTGTCGCCTATAAAGGCTCCACTCTTCTTACGGTAACTTCTAACCATGCCCTTTCAGCCGCAGCTTGCCGAGCAGTAGAGTTTAATTCATTGGCAAATGAGAATTCTTTAGCAAGTATCTTGCAATATTTGCTAAGGTCATATTTCCCCGTCCCTTTATTGTCCATCCATAGACGGATGCAGCTATTACGGATAAATTTGACTGTCCGAATTGCTTCTTCTATAGCTTGATATTGGATAGGTTTCCCGTATGCCTTAAACTCTATTATGATCATCAGAACTCGACCTATTCTGTTATATTATTACGCTAGTACGTTTGAGGAAAACTGTCAAGTTATAGTCAAACCTTTTTCACGGCGACTAAAGTCGCTACTAGCTTTCATCCCGGAGACGAAACCTTAGAATAGTGCAGCCTTACAACAAAACCTGTCACCTTTAATGCATAGCCTACCAACTATAAAGGCTGCACTATTCTTGCGGTAACTTCTGACCCGGTTTAAAAACACGGGGCTTTCAGCTTTGGGGGTTACGTAACTCAGATTAAACAAATGGTTACCTGTTTTCTTCAAAAGCACCTGAAGTAGCGATGCAGCGCCACCAAAGCGGGTTTCCCCCACTCGCGCTTTGCATCAAGACAGCGTGGCCGTAGGGCATGAACTGAATGGTAATAGCTAATAACTGATAGCTGAATGCTGATAGCTGAATGCTTACGATCCCTACAAGCCATTTGTGTAAAAATGGCTTTTCATTGTCTTGATGCCGCCCCTCCTCATGAGCGACTGCATCAAGATAGGGATTCCCGACAACAGAAGAAAAAAAATATCCATTGAGGAATAAATTCGTAAACCGATACTTTTTAGCTACCAAAGTCTACCAAGATAGACCAAGGCCCGCCAATGCAAGATGCAATAGCATCCAGGGGGTATCTCCGCGCTTCTCTGACGGAATATCCCGCGAGCGCCATAAAAATGTCAACAAAGTTGGTTCCACCGGGATTACAGCGCAACTATTAAACCCTTGGTTTTCGGCTTTAATTTAAGTTACATAATAATCCCTGTCGGTGTTACCCTAATTTAAGTCTAACAAATAATAAGAGTTTTTGGTAGACTCTGCGACATTTTTTCTAGCTGTTTACTAACCTTGGAATTTGACGGACATGGGCAGTACTGGATTCGAACCAGTGACGTCCTGCTTGTAAGGCAGGCGCTCTACCGCTGAGCTAACCGCCCGTATGCAATACTTACTTACTATAGCATATTTTTCCAAAGACGACAACAACTATAAAAAATAATATGTCCTCTGGCTATATACATGATCGCATAACCTTGTGGAGTTTGCCAGTAGTCACGGTTTTGAGCCTGGTAGTAACCCGGAGTAGTGATTTGACCTTGATTGTAGCTGGAGGCTTCCTGTTCGGTGGCTTGATGTTTAGCCCTGACTTAGACCTATACTCTCGACCCTTTAAGCGTTGGGGCTGGTTGCGCTGGATTTGGATCCCTTATCAGAGGATGGTGCCTCACCGTTCTATTTTTTCTCATGGACCAGTGATTGGGACAATTTTGCGACTGCTTTATCTAGCCAATTGGATTGTCTTGTTTGGGGGTGTGGGATTGCTGGTGTTTCAGCTATTCCAAGATGAACCGGATCGTTGGCTGGAGCTGATTCAAGGGCTGGGGGGTAGGGTGTGGGAATATCGTACCTGGTTGATGGCCTGTGTGGTCGGATTGGAGTTGGGTGCGATCGCGCATTTTGTGAGTGATTGGGGAAGTTCGGCTTATAAGCAGTTTAAAAAAGGGGGGATCACGGGGTTATGGTCTGGCAAGCAAGGGAGGAGCAAGGCCAGGGGTGCGGGTAAGACAAAACCACAAAGACCCAAAGCACGCAAAAGCAAGAGGTAAGCATATGCGCTACGCGCAGGCTACGCCAACAGCTATCAGCTGTCAGCCCTCAGCTAATCAACGGTCGGTAGTAAACAAGGTGGGGGGTGCTGGTACGGCTGGTTGAAAATCCCTGCTCGCTTTACTAATCCGACCCCGTACAGTTAAAGCGCCTGAAAGCTGATAGCACTTCAAGTAGCGTGGGCATAAGCTGATAGCTAATAGCTGATAGCTGATACGCGACACGCTGATAGCTGAATGCTTACATAAAATTTGGCATTGGTGCTGGATTTCGTTAAGAATAATTAAGTTGCGTTTCGCTTTTCGGTTTTATGTGTAGTTCCCCTCAACAAGCTCAGCCAGTTAATCAGGTGTCGATGTTGGCCGCTTTGCAAGAGTTGATTGATGTAGTAGCCAGATTGCGATCGCCTGAGGGTGGTTGTCCTTGGGATTTGGCTCAGACCCCTCAATCCCTAATTCCTTATGTAATTGAAGAAGCTTATGAAGTAGTGGATGCAATTCGCAGTGAGGAGCAAAATGCGATCGCAGAGGAGTTGGGTGATTTGTTATTGCAGGTAGTTCTGCAAGCTCAAATTAGTAGTGAGCAAGGTCAGTTTACCTTGACCGAGGTAGCTCAGGGGATTACTCAAAAGCTAATCCGCCGTCATCCCCATGTTTTCGGTGATGTCGAGGTTGATAATGTCGAGGAGGTGCGTCAAAACTGGGAAAACATTAAGGCAGCAGAGAAAGGAGAAACCATTGCGGATAAGCAATTATTGAGTCGTAAACTGAGTCGCTATAGTAAAACTCTTCCCCCTCTAATGGCTGGGATGAAGATATCGAAAAAGGCCGCTAGTGGTGGGTTTGAGTGGGATAATGTTGAGGGAGTTTGGGATAAGTTTCACGAAGAATTGGCTGAGTTTCAACAAGCACTTGAACAGGACGATAAAGCCCACCAGGAAGCAGAATTGGGAGACGTATTGTTTACTCTGATTAATATTGCGCGTTGGTATGACCTTGACCCTTCAGCTGCTTTGCAGGGAACCCAGGGAAGGTTTATTGAAAGGTTAGCGCAAGTCGAAGCATTGGCTGAGCGCCCACTGTCTGATTACACCTTGGATGAGTTGGATGCTCTGTGGCAAAAGGCTAAAGCACTCTTAGCTCAGAAGTAGGGTCTCCTTAGAAGCATTCAGCAGAAGAAAAGACCCACGCTTAGTGGAAGTAGAAAGTGGGTGCCCAAGCAGATTTGATATTACAGGGGGTATAGCCCCACATCCCCAAGCTCCGGAAAAAGGTTAAAAATATAAACAACAGCCATTACCCTATAGTATAATGTTGGCTCCAGTTCGTCTTATTCCCGGTGCTATACCAGAACTATTTGCTAAAGTTAGCAGCTCTGGAAAAATTACTCTTGCTGATCGATATGGATTGATGGCAGCACTATTGGAGGATTCACTCACCTCCGAAGAGAGAGACTCCATCGACAGATTGCTCCACGCTGTACATCGGGGCAGGGTGAAACTTGCTACCTAGTGCATATACTATAGGTAGTAGATGCGTCTACTTAAGAAAACGATATAGAAAACAATAGATAAAAAGAAATCCCCCATTGATGTGAGGGGCATGGGGGGCTGGAGAAAACATTGAATCTACTCTATTTCATTAAACAAGAATTTGAGTCGATTTGATAGGCATTCTGGCTGTAGTTTAGGATTTCCTGCCTTTGTCCTTGATTTCGTCCCTTTCATCGATTGGTGATTGGGCTTCTGATTTTCCGGTCAGAGGTTGGACCACTTTTGCGATCGCTTCACTGACAAAAGCTTTAATAAACTCATCCCGCTGGTTTAACTGAAACTGCTTTTGGACTACTTCACTCATCCCTCCATCTCCCCAGTCTTGGTCATTGCGGAAGTATTCAATAAAGCTTTTCCCAGCAATTCGGATCAGATAAGCAGCAGTTACCCCCTGAATGGCTTTGCCGACAACATAGGTGGCAAGATTCAGTCTTAGTGTAGTGCTAAGGATTTGAATCGCTCCCTTGACAATACCCAAACTAGCTAAAGTTTTTCCCAAGGATAGGGCTAATTCCCTACCCCGTTCCATATTCAGTTCACAGCCGTAGATTTTGCCAATTTCGACTACCATTTGGGCATTTACTGCTGCAGTTGCTAATAAATCCACCACAGGTAAGGGAGTCAGAGAAATTACACTGGCCCCAATCCACTGGAACCGTTCCACCACTTTCTCTGCTTCTCGCCTGCGCTGCTTGTCGAGGATGTGTCGAGCTTCTTGGCCTAAGCGCTGGGATTGTAACAGAATGTTATCAGCAATCAACTCTTCTCCCTCTGCTCTTAATACAGCAGCTAAGCGACGGATTAAGGGCAAAATTTCCGGTTCAGGTTGGCAAAGTTGACCATTTTCTAGGGTAACAGGCTGGGGATTGGCTGCGATCGCAACTACATCTGAAGCAGGAATAAAGCCCCTTACTCGCTGGCGCAATCGTGCTAGAACCCTTTCTGAGTCTTGTTCCGTGTACAGGTCAATTTTATTGAAGACAAGAAGCGATCGCTTCCCAATCTGTGCCAATTTTTCGAATGGATCATACTCTGAGTGTCGTAAATCGTTATCCACCACAAACAACAACAAATCCGCTTCCGTTGCCAGATGTCGTGCCCATTGCTCTCGCTGAGTGCCAACTACACCAGATTCTAAAATTCCTGGTGTATCAGTAATCAGAATCGGGCGTTCTAATCCCTTCAGCTTTAGTTTGTAGGTTTCCCCAACCTCCGTCGTTCCCATGGGCGCACCCACTTGACCCACCATCCGACCAATCAAAGCATTCACTAGAGAGGTTTTGCCCGCTGAACCAGTACCAAACACTACCACTAACAGTTCCCCACGGGAGAGGATAGCTTCAATTTCTTCAGAGCGGCGCAGCATCGCTTGCCGTGACACTTCATCCTGAATCTGTTTGACCTGTTGCCTTACTGCTTTAAGGGTTTCTTCTGCTGCTTCGGTTTTCACCTCGGGGGCTTTAGGTTCCAGACGACCCTTACCTGGCCGTTTCCGGGATTTACCAAATAACCCCATGGTGTAGATTAAGGCCCATATTAGTAGCCCTAGCAAGGTAATCACCAACAGGAGCAGTAAATTAGCCAGTAGGGGAGCAGTAAAGGAAATTTGGATATACAGTTGGTACAGACCATTAATCAACCAAAGCATTAGCCCCAGAATAATAATGAGACCAATAATTAGGGTTAGTAAGCGTGGCAGGGGCATGGAAGATACGAGAGGTTTTAATTATTAATGTTAGAATATCCGACAAGAATTCCCCGATCTCCATCAGCCCGATCCGCTGTCTAATCACCTCTGTGTATAAGACCTGTAATAAGTGTGGATTGAGGCAACAGTGCAGGAGACAGAAAGCCCTAGCTAACTCGAAGGGTGTAGTGGAGGAGACTTCACATTAAGTAGTCAGCTATCAGCTATAGTGGGAAACTAAATCAGTAATTTATAATTGATTTTGGAAATAACTGTTTAAATCTGAATAAATCTGACTGTTTAAATCTGTAAAAAAAACAATGAGCTTATTCAATACTATTCTCAGTGCCATTAATAGTCCTACACAACAAGCTAGTTCTAGTCAGCTAGGGGATATTCTGGACACGGTACAGCAGTTGAGTGGTAACCATCACACCAATCCCTCAGCCGTGCAATCTGCTACCTCAATTGTAGGTAAGTATGTGCGTTCAGCCCTCCAACAAAAGCGCACAAGTGAAGGAGATGAGCAGGTACAAGCACTAGTTAATCAATTTGGTGGCATTGGTGCTAGTTCTCAAGTGGTCAATATGCTCTTTAGTGCGCCTCAGATCCAGGAGCTTGTTGGAGAAATTACTAGCAAGACAGGCATTAATGCTGGTATCATCCAAGCTATGCTACCCACCCTAGTCCCCGTGGTATTGAATTTCCTCAAGACTGGCACCAATATTGAGAATCCCCTTGGTTCTAATTCTGTACTCAGTGGCTTTCTAGATGCTGATGGGGATGGGGATGTGGATATTTATGATGCCATGCAGCTGGCATCACGGCACTTAGGAAGATAACCAAAAAACCCAGCTTGTTGGCTCTAGGAAGAAGCACGAGTTGCTGGAATCAGTAACTTAACCAGTTTTGACAGCTGGGGTTTATCAAAGGCTTGGATGAGTACCTTGGCAGCGGCTTTTGGTTCTAGCACAATCGTAATTTCCTTACCCTTAGTGGTTCGGCTTCGCCCAGTAGCTCCTACAGCTGCTAGTTTTTGGAGTCCTGAACTTGGAGCGATCGCAGCCGCTGCCTTTCGTAACTCCTCTAGATTACCCTGTGCTGCTTGCAACTGGTCACTAGCTTCCTTGAGTTCTTTGATTACTAATGGTGCTAACTGGATATAGGAGTTTTTAGGATTTGCGATCGCTTTATGGCAAACTCCCACTAATTTATGCCAACTACCAATCCCAGCCCCCAGTTTAGCCAGACGCTTACAAAGCTTTTGAAGTTGTTGGCGATTGGTTGGTGTGGAAGATTGTTTAAACAGCTCTAGCATATCTTTAAGCAGGCTAATCACCTTCGGCCCAAAGTCTGGGGGAAATTTTCCTTTTGCTGAAGAAGAAGCTTTGCTAGTCGAAACTTGATCAGAACGAATTGCTTTTTCAGCAGCAGAGCTAGAAGCCATTGCCGCTGGTAATTGACTCTCACCACTGACCAAAGTTTTGAGATAATTCTGTAATTGTTCAAAGCCTGGCTGAGCTGCTTTTAGAGTTTTTTCTGCTTCACTTTGCTCAAACCCAAACGGTCCTTCCAACAGATCAATCAAAGCTTTGAGGGTATCATAACTCTTTAAAAACAGAGTCTCCAGCTGTTGATCAACCTGAATCTTATTCTCTTGAAGTACTTTGAAAGAATCTTCTAAACGATGGGCAGTCTTTTGAATACTTGTAAACCCCAACATGGCCGCCCCGCCTTTAACAGAATGAGCAGCGCGAAACAATTCATTAACCGTCTCTGGTTCATTGACCACTGAGCCCAGATTTAACAGTCCCTGTTCAATGGTTTCCAGGTGTTCTTTCGCTTCTTCAATGAAATAGCCTAAAATCCTTTGCTGATTCCCAGCTTCCACGGCAATTTTTCCTTATCAGAACGGCCAATCAAAAGAGATTGATGGTAATCATCAGAGCCACAATAACATTACATCTGGTTATAGCAGTTTTCAAATCAGTAGAGATACTCTTAAACCGGGATTAGTTGGGA
This sequence comes from Moorena sp. SIO3A2, assembly GCF_010672265.1. Classification (NCBI taxonomy): domain Bacteria; kingdom Bacillati; phylum Cyanobacteriota; class Cyanophyceae; order Coleofasciculales; family Coleofasciculaceae; genus Moorena; species Moorena sp. SIO3A2. The sequence continues at coordinate 95 of NZ_JAAHHC010000067.1, read as the reverse complement.
CAAACCCGAATAAGCCGGTCAAGGTGCAATCTATTGTTGTCCGAGTGAGAGGTGGTAAGTGCGGCAATTGGAGTTGAGCCTGCCACCTGTCTTTC
>NZ_JAAHHC010000066.1:0-29063 GCF_010672265.1 Moorena sp. SIO3A2 | reverse complement strand
TGATAGCTGATAGCTGATAGCTGATAGCTGATAGCTGATAGCTGATAGCTGATAGCTGATAGCTGATAGCTGATAGCTGATAGCTGATAGCTGATAGCTGATAGCTGATAGCTGATAGCTGATAGCTTACTAAAACTCTATTAGTCTATCTTTAAATAAAGAGGTTAATATTAGTTTAATTTCCCACAAATTTATGATTAGTTTAAGAGCTGACAGTAGACTTTCACAAAAAATTGATATCCTAGGAATTTATTAACTATTTCTTAACTTAAAATTAACTTTTTTTTGGACTTACTTTCATAATTTACTCCTAGACTATTTAGCGCTGCTCATACAAAGTTGGACAAAACTGTGTCTTTACCGTCGCTCCCAATGGCGACCTATTCCTCTGTGAAGATGGTTCAGCAAAGCCAATTCATCGTGGGAGTTACTCAGTAAGGTCAGCTCTACAAGTTCGGTGCTAACCATTCAGCTTATGTCCTATGGGCACGCTACTTGAGGTGCCATCAGCTATCAGCCATCAGCCAATACGCTACAGATGGTGCTACTTGAGGTGCTATCAGCTAATGCGCTATGGGCACGCTACTTGAGGTGCTATCAGCTAATGCGCTACGCGCACACTACTTGAGGTGCTGATGCGCTACAGATGGTGCTACTTGAGGTGCTAATGTAAACTTTTGTAAAAAAAATTCTCTCTTTGCGTAATCTTGTTGATTTCCGTCTGATAAATAGATAGAGTTTGGCTCTTGCTTAGCTGTTAAAACTACAGCAAAAAAACTAGAGCAAAAAAAGGTGTTTATAGGAGGTAAAACGTCTATAGTAATGTTGGGAATTGATCAGATATAATCATTGGAAAAAACTAGGTAAGCGTATGTAGGTAAGCCTAGGTAGGCTTACCTAGGTTTTGTGAAAGTAAAAAGGTAACGTTATATATAAAGATTAGATAAAGATTTATATATAACGTTAATGTAAGCATTCAGATATCAGCTCTCAGTAGTAGGGTGGGCAAATACCAAGCCAATCACCATTTAATCTGGAATTATGTCATTTGCCCACCCTACAATAACTATAGCTTTTGAATAAAATAAGCTGACGGCTGACAGCTGACGGCTGACAGCTGACGGCTGAATGCTTACACGTTAATCTCTCAATCCAATATCAACCAATGGCAATAGCAATCACTCGAAAACTGATATAGTCAATAAGCACCCAGGTGTTTGGGAAAGTAAAACTGGAAATTCATCAATAAAAACTGTTTAATTTAGTTTAATTTAGTGGGGTAAAAATCATGCAAACTGGCGTTAAAACTTCATCGGCTTGGAGGAAGTTGAGAAAGGGTGAAATTAACTGTCAAACAGCCCTTAAACTCTTGGTTAACCCACAAGGAGAACTAAACGTTAACCTGCTGGATAGGGAAGTCAGCTCCCGGTTCTTTAAGCCATTCCCCAATCGCCAAGATTTACCTCCGGTGATTCCGCTGCTACTGTGGCGCAACTGTTATTACCTGGGTACCCCAGTCCAGTTATCCCCAGAGCAGCTCAAAAAATTAAGCGATCGCACTTTCACCGAAATCAAAATTATTCCCATTGCACCGAAAAGCTACAAGAGATGGTACCACAGGGAAAACAATAATGCCAAATCCATCAGTTCGGTAGCCTTTGTCAATCCCCTTACTGGTGAGGTGGAACAAGAAGACATTACCGAAACCACAGAATTGTATCTGTCCCAAGCGGCTGACCAGATTGAGCGGATTAAAACCATTATCTCTGGAGCTCTACGTAACCGCGCCAGTGATATTCACCTGGAACCGATGACTGATGGCTTAAGAGTCCGCTATCGCATTGACGGGATTCTTAGGGATATAACTACCTTACCGTCAGACTTGGGTCGAGCAGTGGTGGTTGCTCTCAAAGTCATGTCTGATATGGACATTGCTGAAAGCCGCCGTCCTCAAGATGGTCGGATTGGGGAAAACTATGCGACTGGGGAGGAGGCAGGACTTGGGTTAGATCTGCGGGTGAGTACCCTCCCTTGTGTGGGGGGAGAGAAAGCAGTGATTCGCTTATTACCAAGAGAGAACCCCTTTTCTGGCTTGGAAGAGTTAGGCTTTTCTGACGAAGAGCTTAAAATCTATAAAGGTTGGTTGCAGCAACCCCAAGGAATGGTTATTCTCACCGGTCCGACTGGTTCTGGTAAAACTAGTACGCTATATAATTCCCTGCAAGGGTTAGCCACGGAACATGTGAATGTAGTAACGGTGGAAGACCCAGTGGAGTATGTCTTACCCCGGATTACCCAGACCCAAGTGAATGAGGCAGCCGGGATGACCTTTGCCGCAGGGATGAGGGCAATTTTACGCCAAGACCCGGACATCATTATGGTGGGGGAAATTCGGGATGCTGAAACCGCTGAAACAGGGATTCGAGCGGCTTTGACCGGTCACTTAGTATTGACCACTCTCCACACCAATGATGCGGTCAGTGCTATTCCTCGTATTAAAGATATTGGTCCGGAACCGGGTTTAATCAGTGATGCCCTATTGGGAATAGTGGCACAGCGTTTGGTGCGCAAAGTATGTCCCCACTGTCAAGAACCTTATACCCCGACTTCTGAGGATTTGCGGAAGCTGAGTTTGAGGCCAGAGGAAGCTAATCTCAAAGGTTGGCGCAAAGGAAAGGGTTGCGCCAAGTGCTACAATTCCGGCTATTTAGGACGGGAAGCGATTGTAGAGTTACTGGATGTAGATGATACGGTGCGCCAGTTGATTTATGAGGGAACTATGACTCAGTTGCACCGTTACCTGGATAAAATTAGTTTTTATTCCTTCCGGAAGGCGGCGATTGAAAAGGTAACCAAAGGGGTAACCACCCTAACCGAAATCTTACGAGTTCTACCCCACAGTGCTTTGTCCTGTAAGTCTCAGGGTCAATTGGACAAGCCAAGAGCTGCTAAAGTGAAATCCCTAGATGAGATGGCTCCAAAAAGGAAATACGGTTGATTTACACTGCTGGGTAGGGAGTAGGGAGTAGGGAGTAGGGAGTAGGGAAACAGAAGAATATTGAATTTTTCTGCCATGGTGCCAGTGGGCAGATTGTCTAGCTCAACCACACTCCTAAACCCACTGAATTGGTGGGATTCACCATTCCACCAGAGAGTCAATTCAGGTAGTTGCATATTAGTGGAGGAACTAATCATAACAGATTTCTACTGTGAAAGTAGAGACAGTTGGAAATCCGCAGATAATGTTTGACTTAACCTTTACTCGTAATTTAAGCGCTACACTAATTGTTGTGACTCTGCTTAGCATGAGTTTATCTACCGTGGGTCATCATCCCCAAACCATGACGAAACAAAAACGATTCACTCCAATTGGAAACGCGATGAGAATGGGTTTAGTCATCAAGGGTCAACAACTTCGCTACCGTTAATCGGGTGCATCTGATATTTCTCAAAAAGAAGGGGAAGTGTGGGAAGTGTGGGGAGATGGGGAGATGGGAAGAGATTGAATTTATAAACGGATGCTACCAGATTTTAGAATAGAGTATTGTTTTGCGATCGCTTAATTATTATTACTATTATATCAGTTATAAAATAGCTACACAGTAAGCATTCAGCTATCAGCATTCAGCTAATGCGCTACAGATGGTGCTACTTGAGGTGCTATCAGCCAAAAGCTGACGGCTGACGGCTGATAGCTTACCTTTCAACTTCGACTATTCTGGTAAAACTCTGGGACGATTACTGTCGTGGTATACTCACACTGTCGTCTAGAATGTGTTTACGTGAATCAATGACTTACGCATCTTAACAACAGTTCGTTCCATCTCTACTAAACTTTCTAGAGTTAAAACAATATCATCAGCAACTCCGATGATTTTTGCTGCTTCTTTTACTTTGGCTCTCTCTGCGTCAGCATAAACCCCATCAGCTGATGACATCTTAATGGCATGATATATCAAGCTGTTTGCTGCTGACAAAGTTTCAACATCAGCTTTTATATCGGGCAACAACTCTTGTAGGTTAGCATTTTTGTAATCAAAAGACTGGTAGAGTCCTACAACGTCTTCAGGGGCACCAAATTGATTTTGGTGATTGATTAACCACTGCATTTCTGGGTCAGAAACCTCTCCATCACCTCCGGCAATAGCTAACAAAGCGTAACCATAGTTGACCATAGCTTGGAATGAGGCTGAACTAAGTCCGTACTCATCTTTAGCAAAAGATGAAAGAGTTTGCATTTTATCGTCAGTCATATATTTTATCCTGTTTTACCCTTACAGCTTGTTAACTCTTCGGATTTTATCTTTGATGGGATAATATTGCAACTGTCTGATTCAGGTAAAGGTAGCAAAGCTGAAACAATAATGTGCCATGCAAAGGCTGAAAGACTAGCTGGATAAAGCTTTCAGCTCAAAAATTTCCCGTAAGGATTCAGATGTGGAGAGAGGGGATGACCAGGCAGGGCAGGGTACTTGAACCCTCATTTTAAAACTGCTATTGCGGTTATCATGTTCATGAGGTACAGAGGATTTTTGCTCTCTTCCCTGTTCCCTAAAATCCTGGATTTTGTCCATCACCTCATTGAGAACTACTATATAAATGATTAACCTAAATTAAGATAAGATGATCGACTTTAAGGTCTTTGAACAAGCACGGCAAAAACATCCCCGCTCTGAAGCGATGCCATTTATGGCTGAGCTGAGACAACAGATGCGTTCGCGTAGCGTGGCCTACGGCCAATCGCATCAGCCTTATAAAATTCCCCACAAGCCGAAAACCCCGTGTTTTTAAACCGGGGATGAAGGCTGATAGTGGCTTTAGCCACCGTGAGTAAAGTCGCACTAGTAGTTGTCGATTTGTGCTAGCTGTGTTAGCATAACAGTACAACAGAAGAGGTCGATTTCTGATGATCATTCTTGAGTTCAAGGCATACGGCAAAAAACATCAATATTTAGCCATAGAGGAGGCGATCAGGACAGTAAAATTTGTCCGCAACAGTTGCCTTAGGTTGTGGATTGATAATAGAGGCATATCAAAATACGACCTCAACAAATATTGTAGAGTTTTGGCTAAAGATTTTGATTTTGCCAGTGAATTGAACTCAACCGCTCGACAGGCTGCCGCTGAAAGAGCATGGTCATCGATCGCCCGCTTCTATGACAACTGCAAGAAAAAAGTCCCCGGAAAGAAAGGGTTTCCCCGATTCCAGAAGCATTGTCGCTCGGTCGAATATAAGCAATCAGGATGGAAGTTGTCCCCTGACAAAAAATCGATCACATTCACCGACAAAAAGGGAATTGGAAAACTTAAGCTCAAGGGGACATGGGACTTGTGGAGATTTGATAAGAAACAGATAAAACGAGCTCGGATTGTCAAAAGAGCCGACGGGTACTATGTTCAATTTTGCGTCTCAGTCGATGTAAAGGAACAATTAAAACCTGCTGATGCGACCGTCGGTTTAGATGTAGGTCTAAAAGATTTCTACACCGATTCCAGAGGCAAGACTGAACCTAATCCTCGTTTTTACAGGACTGGGGAAAAGCGGTTAAAGTTTTATCAGCGTCGAGTTTCCCGAAAAAAGAAAGGCTCAACCAATCGTAAGAAAGCAATTAATAGATTAGCTAGACACCACCTTAGTATAAGTAGGCGACGTGAAGAGCATGCCAAGAGACTGGTTAGAAGTTACCGCAAGAAGAGTGCAGCCTTTATAGTTGGTAGGCTATGCATCAAAGGTGGCAGGTTTTGTTGTAAGGCTGCACTCTTCTAAGGTTTCGTCTCCGGCACGCTGCGTAGTCCGGTCTAACGACCTGGTGGCCTATGAAGATCTAAGGGTCAAAAATCTAGTAAAAAATCACTGTTTAGCGAAGTCTATTAATGATGCAGGTTGGTATCAGTTCAGGAAATGGCTAGAGCATTTTGGTCAAAAGTTTGGCAGAGTTACTGTCGCAGTTAATCCTGCTTACACTAGCCAAAATTGCTCTGACTGTGGTGAAGTCGTGAAGAAGTCACTATCAACTAGAACCCATATCTGTCAGTGTGGTTGCCAGTTAGGTAGGGACCATAACGCTGCCATCAACATTTTGAACAGAGCTTTGGGTACGGTGGGGCACACCGGAACCTGTGTCATCGACCCGTTCGCGCAGCGTCGGGTCTCCCGAAACGCTTGCGGAGAATTGACCTCTACTCTTCCTGATTCCGGTCTGGTTGAGCAAGTTGGCTCGTTGAAGCAAGAATCCCCGCGTCTTTAGACCGGGGAGTGTCAACAAGGATTAAGACTATTGCATCATATCCACTTGACCATAGAAACTGTCTTTAAAGTTGAACCGTTGCTGTTGGCTGGTGCGGAGCTTACCGTGTCTTGCCCTAATTTTATCGACCCTAACCCAGAAGCGGTGGAAATTTTACTCAGTGCTAATGTTGAGCTTAATCTGGAAGGTAATTTTGAGGATAACTATGATATTTGTTTAGATCTTTATGGAGAGTTACCCACACTACTCACCCCTCGCCAGGGAGTGGTAGAGCTAACTAAACTCGATAACACTATCTATCAATCCTTAGATATTCCCTATCCCTTGATTTCTGTGGATGACAGTTCCCTAAAAAATATAGAAACGTTCTATGGGACTAGTAAAGCATTTGTCAAAGCCTTCCACCAGTTAACTAACGAGTCATTAGTGGATAAGAATTTGATAATCTTTGGTTGTGGAAAAGTTGGAAAAGGACTAGTTAATGAATTATTAGGCTTAACCAAGGAGCTGGTGGTCGTCGAGAAAAATCCTAAGATTTTAGAACAGCTTAGGGCTAGAGGAATCAAAGGGTTACACGCTGAGGACCTGGATGGCATTAGGGCAGCACTCAAGGAGGCTTTTTGTGTTGTAACCTGTACGGGAGTTAATGGAGTACTTTCTAAGGAGTATGATTTAGACAAGGAAGATTTCAGTGGTAAGTATCTTGCCAACATTGGCGCAGAAGATGAATTTGGTGATAACTTCTCAGATGCCGAAGTGCTTTTCAAAAAAGCTCCGATCAATTTTTCCTTAGCAGAACCTACTCCAGTTCAGACTCTCGACCCAGTCTTCTATGCCCATAACATAGCCATTGACTTAATTTTATCGAAGGAATTGGAACCCGGTTACCATTCATTCCCTAGTCATATTGCTCAGGAAATAGTAGAGAAATGGGGAAACTATCATGATCAAGATATAGCATTGTTAGTTGAGATGTAAACATAGGATTGGTATAAAAAGGGAGTAGGGAGTCGGGAGCGGTGCGACCCGTGGCGAATTTAATTCGCCTACGGAAAGCGCACCGAGGGAGTAGGGAACGTAAGCATTCAGCTGACGGCTGACGGCTGACGGCTGACGCCTGAATGCTTACCTATAGTCTTTTAAGGATTAATCCCGTCATCACCAGTTGTGATTATGTTCATAGTCCCAACACTCTCCCTGTTCCCAAGCTCTTCCTGTTGCTTCACAGTTGTAGGAGTCATTAATCCAAGGAATACTGGTTGGATGGGCGGCAAAAATTTTATTTTTAACAATAAAGTTATCATTTTTATTAGGTGTTGTTGTCTGACTTATCTCTTTGATAAATAAGGATGATGGTAATAATCCAAATAGCAAAAATTTAATAATAAAAAAATAAAGACTCAATACTAAGCTTGAAGTAAGGTTGATCCCTAAGATTTTTTTTTGTTTAGTTTTAGTTTTAAAATTGCGTTCACCTGGAAGTTGATAAATATATTTATAAACCATAAATAATAGTTTAGGTTTTTTTCTTTGAAATCAGCGTAGCAATTATCGGTTTACGAATAGGTTTGCGTTAATGTTTAACTTCTGTATGTTATGTATAACTTTTGTTGACGCTTGACCCTTGAAAGCACTCACCATAACCATTTCAGTGATTCCACCTACAGATGATGGCAAAATGGCAAAATTGTGAAATGGAGAGATGGGAAGATGAGATGTAAGCATTCAGCCGTCAGCTATCAGCTATCAGCTTATGCGCTACTTTAGGTGCCATTGGTCGTAGGCCAGACTAAGGAAACAGCTTTTGAATAAAATAAGCTGACGGCTGATAGCGGTAGGCTGAATGCTTACAGTTAAACGAGCAGGGATTTTCAACCAGCCCTAACAGCACCCCCCAGCTTGTTTACTACCTCCCGTTGATTAGCTGACTGCTGACTGCTGATGGCACCTCAAGTAGCACCATCTGTAGCGCATATGCTTACTTATTCAGTTATTAATGAACTGGAAAAAACAATGGGACAGCTTCAGCTTTACCAATGGGCTTTGGAGGGACAAGAGCCAGAACGACAGTTTCCCCCCTTTTTTAAGGGGGGTTAGGGGGGATCTATTGTTTTTAGCTATCAGTAAAACAAGTTATCTTCGGCATTTCAAAACAACAATTTTTCAGCTAGCCGTCGAGAGGAATAAAATCAACTTATTAGTTTATGAACCCGAGCAAGAGGCTATTGTTGAATGGATCACTCACTAAACTATGGCGATATTCTGAAAGAAATCCTGCAAGAGGAAACTCGCGCCCAACCAAGTATACAAGCGATTCGGCTTTATCCTGTTTGCGATACCGAGACTGGTCACTTCCTAGTTCTGGCTACTGGCTGGGATAAACAACGCTGGATTAACTCGATTTTGTTTCACGCTCGCTTGGTTAATGGCCAAGTTGTTATTGAAGAAGATAACTTTGAGGAAGGGTTGGCCTCGGCTCTGATTTCCGCTGGTATCCCTGCAGAACATATTATCACTGGTCTTGATTACCAACTGATGGACTAGTTTCAGTTAGTACAACCTATACCCACCTACCAACATCGTCTCTCTCCCCTGAGCCATTACCCATTGCATCAACTGCTGCCACTCTGGTGACTTCCCTAACCCATCAGCATCAAACTCCCCGCCCCAATTCCTGGAAAACTCGGCAAAATTCTCTGCCCAATGTACTACTGTCTCCATCGGGAAATAAGGACTATAGCCCCAAGCTTCCTGTAAATACTTGATCATTTCCCTGGGATGTCCTGTATTATATAAATACCAAGCAATCCATACTAGGGTTCCATAACGCACCTGATTTTCTAATAGACGGATGCCTGGTGGTAAATCAGCCTGTTGAAAGAAGTTGTCAATGGCTGCCGACAGGGAGCGAGCTTGAGGAAGTCCTTTGTGCATGGCACTTTGGTGATGTTGCCGATAGCCTACGGTTACCTGACGCAACCAAAGGGCAGGACAACCCTTGAGGGCTAATCGTAGGACTATTTCTGTATCTTCAGCGGGTGGAAACCTGGGGTCAAACCCGCCAACGGACTCTAACCAATGGCGACGGAACATCATGGCACTAGGCAGGACTGGCTTCCACAGTAGCCAACTTTCTAAGTTTAATTCTGGTACTTTCTCCCATGGACGTACTGTCATTAGTCGCTTACCCTGGGAATCGACACGGTACCAACCACTATGGACAATTCCCAGATGGGGTTGTGCTTCAAATACTGCTAACTGGGCAGCTAACTTACCTGGCAGAAAAAAGTCATCGGCATCAAGGAATGCGACAAATTCACCCAAGGCTAGTTTAATGCCATGGTTCCGGGCCAGGGAGACTCCTTGGTTTTCTTGATAAATGTAACGAATGCGTCCGCGATAGGGTTGCAACACTGATCGAGTCTGGTCTGTTGAACCATCATCAATGACCACTACCTCATAGGAACAGGCTTCTTGATTCAGCACACTTTCCACTGCTTCGGTAATATAGCGATCGCAATTATAGGCGGGAATAATTACACTGACTTGTGGTATCATTTCTGACCCTCCCATGACCCGATTGAGAACTGCTATAGCCTTATATAGCAAAGGGAACAGGCAACAGGGAACAGCGGATCTGGGAGTAGGGAACAGGGAGTAGGGAACAGGGAGTAGGGAATATGGCATCAAAAATTCTCACAATTCCTACACAAATCCCGATAGTAATTAGGTAAGCATATGCGCTACTTGAGGTGCTGCGCGAACAGCTGTCAGCCGTCAGCCGTTGGCCGTTGGCCAATAGCTGATAGCTGATAGCTAATAGCTGATAGCTGATATAGCAGAACTCAGAACTCAGAACTCAGAACTCAGAACTCAGAACTCAAACTCTTGCGCTTCTTGATGCAATAGCGAGTGGGGGAAACCCCCAAGACCGTAATGGTGCTTTTTCCGTTGGCGAATTAAATTCGCCACGGGTCGCACCTCTGCATCGCTTACAAAGGGTGTGAGACTAATGTCGATGTCCTAACTGCCCTGACGACTGCTATATATAGCGTTTCTCGTAGCTATGAGGTACACATTATTTTTTCCCTCTTCCCACTTCCGACTTCCCTCTTCCGAAGTCCCTGCTCCGAAGTCCCTGCTCCCTAAAAACCAGAAATTTGTACCTCACAAGTCGTAGAATTGCTATATACTGGTTTAGGTAATCTCGTCGTCTAGGTAATGACTAATAGGTAATTAAAAATAACAAATTGCTAATAACCAGTTACCAATTTTGTGTCCTTTGTTACGGTGATCTGAACTCGTTTTAACTAGACGTTAATTATAAAAACTCTAACGGTTGAAAACCGCGATGCTGGCTGAACGCGGGGGAGAGTTCAACTATCCATCTGCCCAAGCTAGTTCTAACCCCATCATTCAACTCCAAGGGGACTCCCGTTATACCCGAAGGGTTAGGGCGTGTTTTCAAAGTTTTCCGCAAGATATTAGATCCCCCCCAGCCCCCCTTATTAAGGGGGGAGCCATACTCAAAGTCCCCCTTTTTTAAGGGAAACGGGGGTACTCGGAGTTTGAAGACACGCCCTAGGGGGAGGGGAATCGGAGAGTGGATATGTTGCGCTTTTTGATAATCTATGCTAAGATAAAGGCATATTAAATCGCTCAAAAAGTGCAGGTTTGCGCGCAAGCTGAAAAGCCCCTGCTAAGAGCGTAGACCAAAAGACAAGTAAGCTCAAGGATTTAATCGGAGAGTCTAGAGGCTGTTTGGTTCAGCCGTTAAGAGTTTTGTAATCTTAAGAATCCCAGCGACCTAGGAGCCGCTTCGCGAACGCTATAATCCCGTGATTTAGCGATGGGAGTATCAAAGCTGCCTAATGATCAAGGTTGAACCAACTTACCAACAAGTCAAGGCTTATTTAGCCAAGAAGCAATGGAGTCAAGCCGTTGCTTGTTGTCGCCAAGCCCTGAAACGGCAGCCTGATTCTGGGGAATTCAATGTCTTACTAGGCTTTGCCCTAGCTGCTCAGGGAAAGCCCAGGCAAGCAATTTATGCCTATAGTAAAGCGGTGCAACTCCAACCGGAGCAAGCTCAAACTCATGCCTGCTTAGGTGAGTTATATAGTAAACTCAAGGATCTCTCAACAGCAGAATGGCATTATCAACAGGCTGTTTGGCTACAACCCGGTCAGGCTGAGTACCATTACAATCTAGGCATCACCAGGCACAAGCTGTGGGAGTGGGATGCTGCCAAAGAAAGCTATCAGCAAGCGATCGCTCTTAACCCCAAGGATGCCAAAGCCCACTATCACCTAGGAGTGTTGTATGGTGAACGGGGTCAGTTAAAGGAAGCCACCAACAGTTATCGCCAAGCCATTACCAACCAGCCAGATTACCTCAGCGCTTATAATAACTTGGGCTGTGTTCTCTACGAGCTAAAACAATTCGAGGCAGCAAAGGCGGTCTATCAACAAGGTATCGACCAACAAGGTATCGACCATAATCCTAAGTGGGGCACTCTGTATAATAATCTGGGTAAGGTGCTGCAAGCACAAGGTAAGGCAGCTGAGGCTCTGGTGGCATACAGTAGTGCGATTGAGTTAAACCCAGATCTAAAATCAGCTTACTTAAATCTGGGTCGGTTATGGCAACAGAAGGGGAATTATCCGGTAGCAGTGCAGTACTTTGAAAGGCTGCTTAGGCTGGATCCAGAACAGATATTGACCTACAGTGAATGCGCCAGCGCCCTGATGGCTCAGGGGAAACTAGCCCTAGCCTTTGACTATTTACGAAAAGCGATCGCATTGCAACCAGCTTTTGTGGAGGCTTATTGCCAACGTGCTAAAGGTTTACCAGGCCAGGACATACTTGAGCGATCGCAAATCTATTGTTCTGGATTTCTTGAGGCACTACGGAACAAAGAGGATACTTTCCAAGTCTGCCTTTATCTGTGGCAGACTTATCTGTATTTAGGGGATACCTTGTTTGAGTATGGTGCAGCAAAGCAGGCTCAAATGTATTACCAGAAAGCTTTACAGATTCAGCCAGACCAGGTTGAGTTGTATATACGGTTAGGGGATTGTTTAGCCGAGCAGCAGCGACTGGATGCAGCAGTGATGGCTTATCACATGGGTTTAGCCTTGCAACCAGCTCATCCTCAGATTTATCTACGGTTAGGGCAAGTCTTGAGCAAACAAAAGCGGTTCCAGCAAGCCCTTGAATACTACGAAGCCCTCTGGCATATGCACTTAGAAGAGGGCAAGGGCAGCGGTAACCTTGGCAGTCTCGGAGTCTTGCCGAGAGATAACTATAGTGCTAACCCTCTCACCTCCCAACCCCCTCACCCGATCAAGGGGATTTATGAAACAACCAGGGACTGGTATATGAGGACAGAGTGCCATGGCTGCTACTACATAGAGGTACCTTGGTCAACCATCGAGAAGGATTGGCAATATACGGGATCGAGGGAATTTGAAGTTTCTGTGAACCATGGTTTACAGGACAATGGTTTCCCAAAGCATCTCAACACCATGTCCATGGTAGCGCCGCCAGTTTCTGCCCTGGCTCCTATATCTGTTGAACCCAGCCAGTCCCAGTCTCAGGCTCAGTCTCAATCCCGGTCTCAATGTGGCGGTGTTACCTGTAATCGATGTATGAGACGACTGTGTAGCCAGTTTCAGTCAATTCATCTCGGCAAGAGGGTCTATCAGTGTAACCCACCGGAAACACTGTCTGTGGATTCCCCTACTGTCTTTGTGGCGACTATCCCACAAGGACGGGCTTGGATTGCCCCCCAAAGCAGTTACTGGAAGATTTGTCATAGCATCGCCATCATTACTCCAGATGATTATTTGCTATCTGACGTCTCTCGAAATTACCCATGGTATTTACCTGGATGTGAGAATTACGACCCCAGAAAGCATCTAATATTTAGTCTGGAGCAGATGCCGCCTTTAGAGTACATAGATGGCACAGTAGCGGTTCTATCGGGATTGTCGGGACATGGCTACTACCACTGGATGTTTGATGTCCTGCCTAGAATTGAAATCCTGCGCCGCAGTGGGATAGATTTCCCTAAGATTGATTGGTTTTTGATCAACACGCCACAGCAACCCTTTCAACAAGAAACCCTCAATTGGTTAGGCATTCCTGCTAACAAAATTATCTCCAGCGATCGCTACCCCCATATTCAAGCCCAGGAGTTAGTCTTACCCTCCTTTCCTGGACATTTTGATTGGGTACCGAAGGGTACTATTAACTTTCTCAGACAGAGGTTTTTACCGCAAACTCTGGAATTAAGATACCCAGAGCGGATCTACATCACTAGAGCTCAAGCCAGACATCGACAAGTTCTCAACGAAACTGAGGTCAAGGAGCTGCTATCCCAATTTGGTTTTATTACCATTGCCCTAGAAAGCCTGTCTGTGAGGGAACAAGTTGCTTTATTTGCTTCTGTCAAAGCAATTGTTGCTCCCCATGGCGCTGGTTTGAGCAATACTGTATTTTGTCGCCCTGGTACTCAAATCATAGAACTAGTGTCACCGAATTATGTGAGAACAGATTACTGGATGATTAGCCAACAGCTGGGACTGAAACATTACTATTTAAAAGGAGAAAACTTTGACTGTCAACCTATTCGTAAACTCATGTATACCAGCTCACTAACAGAAGATATCTTAGTTAACTTAGATTCCCTTTATTCAGTAATTCAAATTACTGGTCTAAATCAGCTATGCTCAAGGGTGCATAACCAATAAGGAGGCAAATGATGCCATGGATTCAGTAAAAATATTTGGGCTCTACCAAACTTGCTGTGTAACAATATTAGGGAATAATTGCTATAAATAATCCTTATTGGGCGGGACTTTGAGTTTTTAATAGAATGTTTTTTGAGAAATAACCAGTCCCATCAGACCTAGTGGTCAATAAGCGCGGTTTTATACACACTATGTTCGGTATAACCACTAACTATTTGATAATCAAAAAAACTAATCTTGTTTGTGGCTAAAAATTCTGTAATAAATTATAGTTGATAGGTGGTAATATCAACTAGGATAAAGAAGGAGTTATAGTAGATGTCTTCTATTGTTGCTGACCCAGATCTTGAAGTTATCCCAACTAATGAAGATGGCTTCGTGATTTTAGGACCAGACGATAAACCAGTATTTGTTGATGGGAGCGATGGTCTAGATGTTATTCAGACTGGTGACGGAACCGATGAAGTTAGTGGTGGTGACGGGGATGATGTGCTCTTGGGGCAAGCAGGGGATGACCAAATCACTGGCGATGAAGGGGATGATGTGGTGCTGGGTGGAGAAGGAAATGATAACCTGATCATAGGACCAGGCACTGATGTGGCGATCGGAGGTCCTGGACATGATACATTTACCTTCGAGTTCTTTGACAATCAACCGGATATTATTACTGAGTTTAACTCTGGAGAAGATCGGATCGTGATTCCTGGGGTTGATGACCAGACTAACGTGACTTACGACTCGATCACTGGTGAGCTAAAAGTCGATGGGGAAACCATTGCTCAATTGAGTTCAGGTTTGGATGTTGAAATTAATAAAACTGACGATGGTTTTGAGATACTCTAGTAGGTCAGTTATCAGCAATCAGCAATCAGCAATCAGCAATCAGCAATCAGTAAGCAGCAATCAGTAAGCAGCAATCAGTAAGCAGCAATCAGTAAGCAGCAATCAGCTATCAGCAATCAGGTTATGCTTTACATCATAGGCTAGAACCCTGTGCCACGATACTTGAGTGGCCATTGGCCAACGGCTGACCACTGACCACTGACCGCTGACCGCTGACCGCTGACCGCTGACCGCTGACCGCTGACCGCTGACCGCTGAATGCTTGATTTGAGTTGTGAACATGTTTTATGAAGGAAAGGCAACAGGCAAAAGTTAATCAAGTAGCGCTGCATCGCTGTTTCCTGCTCCCTGTTCCCTGTTCCGCTGTTCCCTCTCATCATGTACAATTACTTAACTGAAGCAATTGCCGCTTGTGAGCAAGCGTTGGAAAGTCCATCCCCAAATCGAGCTGATTTTGCCTCGACTTGCCGAGTTTTAGGCAATATCTTGCAAGGGATGGGTCGGTTTGATGACGCAATTTTCTGGCACTCTAGAGTGTTCGATGAAAAACCGAATTTAGTGCAAGTCTATGCTAAAATAGGGAGTTTATACACTAGTCAACAACAGTGGCAAGCAGCGATCGCATCCTACTACCATGCTCTTAGCCTCCAGCCAGATTTTGCTGAGGCTTACTGGAGTTTGGCAGAAATCTATTCTCAGCTGGGGAACAAAGACGAGGAAATTGAGTGTTGGTATCAGACTCTGAGGCTGAAACCCCAATCAGCAAAGGCTCAGGGACATTATAAACTAGGGAAAGCGTTCCTGGCTCAGGGTAAACCGGATCGAGGCATTGCTTGCTTCCAAAATGCGATTGAGCGTGACTCCAGCCTATGGGCAGCTTACTACGAGTTAGGAGACTGTTTGATAGCCCAGGGGAAGTGGGATAATGCGATCGCATGTTATCGTAAGTTACTCGACCTTGACCCAAATCAAGCTAAGGGGCACTATAAAATTGCTGGGATTTGGCTCAAACAAGGAATGGTGGACACAGCGATTGCAGCGTTTCGCCGCTCGATTGAGGTTGATCCAAATTTCCCTGGAGCTTATCGGGAACTGATCCAACTGTTGATTCAACAGCAGAAGTGGGATGAAGCGATTGTATCATGCCGTGCGGTAATTGCGACAGTGGGTGACTATCCCTGGACTTATGTTCAACTCGGGGATGCTTTGGTAAAAAAAGGTGAATTGACCGAAGCCTACAGTTGTTATCAAAAAGCTGCTCAATTGCGGGGTTGGCATCAGTGTGCTCAGAAGGATTATCGATTCACTGAGGATCGGTTTACCTTTAAAATTCCGGTCTGGGAAGAACACTTGCAGCCCCTAGCTGGTGTGGCTGATGCTCAGTGTCTGGAAATTGGGAGTTTTCAAGGTAATTCCGCTTGCTGGTTACTTGATAAAATCCTGACTAACTCCTCAGCTCGATTAACCTGTGTTTCGCCATACTTTCAGGAAGAGTTTGCTGCTAATATCGCTAAAACTGAAGCAGCGGAAAAGGTGACTAGGTTAGAGGGAAAACCTGAGCAGTTGCTTAATTCCCTTGATAGCAATTGCTATGATTTAGCTAACATTCGCGATAGGCGTCACAAAGCTACCATTGCTGAGCAAAATGCTTTACTTTGTTGGAAGCTGCTCAAGGTTGGGGGGCTGATGATCGTTAATAACTATGGATGGAGCAATCCGGCTAAACCACAAGAAGCGCCTAAAATTGGGATTAATAGGTTTCTAGATTCAGTTAAGGGTCAGTTTGAGATTCTGCATCAGGCTCGTCTACTGATTGTTAAAAAAATAGCTTCTTAACGGTAACGATGTCAAGGGATATCAAGCAATCTTCGGGTCATGATCACGACTCTGTTGACCAAACCCAGAGCCAGCTCAAGGTGGTGAAAATTCAATCAAAGTTGGCTAAAGACCATGCTAATCGGGGTAGTCTGTATGCTCAACAGCAACAGTGGCCGGAAGCGATCGCATGTTACGAAAAAGCGATCGCTATTGACCCCAAATTTGCTGGAGCTTACCGTAACTTAGCTCGGGTCTTCGCTAAGACAGGTCAAGAGGCAGAAGCTACGGAGTGTTGGTATCAAGCCCTAACCCTAGAGCCGAATTGGGCTAAACCAGAGGAGCATGTTAAGTTGGGCAACAGGCTGTGGTCTCTAGGCAAACCAGACCAAGCCATCACCTGTTATCGACAAGCGCTTCAGTTAAAGCCCAATTTACTCCAAGTTTACTATCGTTTGGGGGAGATACTCAAATCCCAGGGCAAGATGGAAGATGCGATCGCACTTTATCAACAGGCGGTCGAGAATAATCCTCGAAATCACCAAGCCATGAACTACTATCGACAATTGGTCGATAGTAATCCCAACTCTAGCGCTAAAGATTATCATCAGTTAGGTCAACTCCTTAGAGGGCAAAGTCGATTCAAAGAAGCCATTGAGTCTTATCAAAAAGCGATTGAGCTTGACCCCTGTTTTAAGCGAGCTTATGTAGACCTACAGTACACCTGGATTGAATCAGAACAGTTACAGCAACTTATCACCTTTTATCGACAGTGCATCGAACGGGAACCAGATTTTCCTCTGGCTTGGGGGAATTTAGGGGATGTGCTAACCGAGCAAGGGCAACTTGAAGAGGCGATTAGCTGTTACCAAACTAGCGCTTATAAAAAGGCAGTTGCATCCAATCCCAACCTGGCCGAGGTTGACTGGAAACCTAAAAAAGAGCATGGTCCAGACTTCGTGATTATTGGAGCGGCTAGATGTGGTACATCTTCATTATATATGTATCTGAGTCGTTATCCACAAATTATGTCTCCTCATAAAAAAGAGTTAAATTTTTTCAGTAAATATTATAATCAAGGGATTGATTGGTATCTCGCCCATTTTCCATCCATTACCGACACTCCTAATTTCTTAGCTGGAGAAGCAAGTCCTAATTATTTTGACTGCACTGAATCTGCCCAACGGATGTTTCAGTTTTTCCCCAAGGTTAAGCTCATTGTTTTATTGAGAAATCCCGTTGATCGCGCCATCTCTTGTTACTATCACAATTTTTATCATGGTCGAGAAAAGCGCAGTCTAGAAGATGCCCTAGCTCTAGAAAAGCAACGACTGCAAACTTTAACCGAATCAGAGCTATTACAGACCGGTTATCGACACCCAAATAATTTGTTAGGAAGTCTGTACGTCTATAAGTTAAAACGATGGATGGAGATTTTTCCAAAAGAACAATTTTTAATAGTGAAGAGTGAAGACTTCTATAGCAATCCCAAGATTGTGATGAGTACCATCATTGCATTTTTGGGTTTATCTGATCAGAAGTTTTTTCAATACCCCAAATGCAATGGTAGGTCTTACACTCCCATTAGTCAAGACTTGAGACAAATGTTAACTGACTTCTTTCGACCTCATAATCAGAAGTTAGAAGAGTATTTAGGAATGTCATTTAATTGGGATTAGACTAAATAAAGTGGCTCTATTTACTAATGTCACCTGTTACTTAAATTAACATATTATTAAAAATAATATTGCCAAATATAATTAAAAAAATGTTATAATAAAAACTGTACCATTTAATTCAGTAATTGCGAGGGCCCCATGGTTAAAACCACCTCCAAACTCACTTTTGAGGAATACCTGGAATATGATGATGGCACAGATAATCGTTATGAGCTGTTTGATGGGGAGTTAGTAGAATTGCCGCCTGAGGGTGAACCAAACAATTGGATAGCAACTTGCCTAATGCTCCAATTAGCACAACTAATTAAACGCCGGTTAATTAAAACGCACAGTTGTGAATTACAAGTTCCAGGAAATCCTCAAAACCGCTATCCTGATTTGGTAGTAATTAGAGAAGAACATCTTATCCAAACCGAAAAACGCCTAACTATCACCCTTGATATGCTTCCCCCACAGTTTGTTGCTGAAGTAGTTAGCCCCTACAAAAACCAAAGGGATGAAAACTACCGACGTGATTATGTAGAGAAACTACAACAATACCAAGAAAGGGCTATTCCTGAATATTGGATTATTGACCCCCAAGAGCAATTAGTAACTGTGCTGGTGTTAAACAATGGTAGTTATGAAAAACAAGAATTTCGTGGTAATGAGCAGATTGTTTCCGAAACTTTCCGTGATTTTAAGTTTACCGCTTTACAGGTAATAAGTGCTAATTGATATAGCAGCTGCGTAGGGTGCGTTAGGGACGGCTCGCCCTGATATTACGTTTCGCAGTCAGTGTTGACATAGCCCGTCCCGTAACGCACCACCGGGTCTGGGAACAAGAAATAACGAATTTAAATTTACATCAGCTTACCTGCGTTCCCTAAAGTTATGCGTTCGTTTTTTTAAATTCATTCTCAAATTAACTCCCCAAAAAAAATTTATAAAAACCCTTGACAAATATAATTATAATCATTACAATAATCATTGTAAACATAATTCAGGTTCTTAACCATGTCTCAAAACTTTATCCCGAATCAAAACAATAATCCTGAGGAGTATAACCAAAAGAAACAACGAATTAAGTACATTAAGGGCTCTCCTGAAGGAGTCACCAATACTATTTACTCCCTTTCTGCACTCGGGTATGCAAAGGTTTCCGACTGGAGCCCTTTGCAGCCAACCGGAATTCCAGGGCAAGTAATTAGTTTTGCAACCAAGTATTCGACTTGGCGTTAATAGGTTAAATTTCTGGGGGGGTTTCCCCCCTGGCAACGACTCCGGTCTGTTCGCGTAGCGTGGCCTTTGGCCAATCAAATAAGATCACATCCGGATTGATTCGGAAAGTGAGAGACATGACATAGTGTTTACAGCACTGAAATAGCCGTGGATATTATTTCTACGGCTATTTTTTTTTGCTATAGATGGGTGTGGAATGTGAGTTAAGCAAGCGATTGATTGCTATCATCGTGTTATTGCGAACGCGCCCCGCGTGACCTACGGTCAATCGCACAAGCGCGGAAGCTTCGCTTCATCCCGTAGCGTGGCCAACGGCCAATCGCATCAGATTCCGATTGGAGTTATTTTCAAATAGCCCAATCTCAATCACAGCAAATTCAGTACAAAGAAGCACCGTCAAACCCTCTCCCCTGCTGTCATAACAATATAATTTACATGAAGACCAGCTTAGGATAAGTCAATCTTGATCTAAAATATCAGAAGTAAAAGGACAATTCTGGGGGAAACTAACAGATGGATAATTCTTGCTCACCTTCTTCAGTGGATATCTGTAGCAATCGGAAAAGACCGATTCAAGATAAGGCTTAAGGCTAGGAGATTCAGACAACAGAAGATTAATCTGTTCTCTTTGTTCATCGATAGTATTTTCCCAGCCTCGATAATCAGGCTCTGAATCTACGTACTGCCTTTTTAGCAAATGTTCCATCAAAACCTTAAGTCGGCTCTGAAGCTCTCGTCTATCGGATCTTCCCAAGGATGCTATCTCCTCAATTAAATTGTCTATATCCAACTCATCAAAGTTTCTGGTTTTGAGTTGCTGGCAAGTTGTCTCAGTCCACAGAACGAAATCCTGATCATACAAGTCACTATTATTCATTGCTGGTTCATCCTTTTCTATTTTTTTTGTAACGATCAGATGCTCTCCCGTTTTCAGGTAAAACTGTCGGCAAAAAATAACACTACTCTTGAGGATTTCAGATAAAAAATTAACAGCATAGAGTCAACTAATCAAGGGGTATTTTATAGTTGATATATCCTCTTTTTTTATCTTACCACAGGCAATCCTATGGGGAGCTTCTGCATTATCAAAATAAAAGCCACCTGGTAGCTTTTACTAACAAGAGAAAGTTTTTGGCAGGGATTCAACACGTGAAGCTTCTGCCTCAACTCTATAATCAAGTCATTTTTTTGCGTTCGCGTAGCGTGACCTACGGTCAATCGCATCCAACTATAATTGGAGTTATTTTCAAATATCCCAAGCTCAATCACAGCAAAGTCGGTACCAAGAAGCACTGTTGTACTATTGCATAACTAGTTAACTTGACTCATAATTGTCTAAACCCTATATAAAGATCCAGTTTCTCCCCATTAACTCTGAGCAGCTGGATGACTATGAATGATATCATGTCAGGATAATTACCCTTAATAAAAATCTCCCCCATCTGGCCATCTGGCCATCTGGCCATCTCCCCACACTTCCCACCCTCCCCACCCTCCCCGGGCCCGGGCTCCTTAATTATGGGTATTCAACCAAACTTGATATGAGGGGGTTTGGGGTTTGGGGGAGCTATAAAACCCCTGGGCTTAAGGAAGCTTAGCGGGGGATATAGGCTTTACAAATGAGTTGTAAACTAGATTGTAATTTTTTCTAATCAAAACAAACGCTGTATTGCTGACTAAGGTTACCAGATCCAGAGTTTTATGTTCCCTAAAGCGTTTAATCCTATGTTTACATCTCAAATAGAAATACTATACATGAACTCCCCCAAGTTAAGTTAAGTTACTCAATGTCACTTAACTTAACAATTAAAAGTGTTTAGCTTACCAGTAAATAGTGTATAATCACTGCATACAGCTTTTCAAGCTATGCAGCGCGGTCTTGGAGAGTTTGAAGTTCCCGTAGAACAGGGTCGCCTTTCTGGGTGCTCGGTTATCCATAAAAGGGTTAAATATGCATGTAATAAGGCGACCCTGTTCAAGGTTTCATCGACCCAGCGCGGTCTTGGGGGAAACCCCCATGAGCGACTGGATCAAGACACTGTGAATACTAACACTCAAATACTGCTACCGACTCTACCCCGATGCTACTCAACAGCAAACGCTGATTGAGTGGATGGAAATCTGTCGGACGACCTACACTATGGGTGGCGATAGATTAAAGATTGGTGTAACAGTCGGAAGGAAAAAAACGACTCCCATAGCTTTGGATGTTTTTGGTTCATCTGTTATTAACGTGACGCAAGGAGCAGAGGTAGAAGCAATGTATTCGAGAGACTTAAAGTTTGATATTGAGGGTTTACAACAAGACGTTATTACACGACTGGATCAAATCAGTGAACTGATGACGACTGCTAGTAACATACTAGGAGAAGAAAATTTAAATAAAAAATACACTAAATTTAAGCAGGAAGTAGATACTGCCAAACAGCAGGTGGAAAATCTGGAATTAGTCATGTCGATTATCGCGCCCATGAAGGCAGGTAAGTCTACAGCTATCAATGCGATTGTTGGGCAGGAACTTCTGCCTAGCCGCAGTGATGCCATGACCACACTCCCTACAGAAGTTGTCTTTAAAGCTGAATTAGAACAGCCAATTTTGAAGTTGAGTCAACAAGTAGTTTCTGTGTTTAGCAAGACAATTGCGGCTTTGCGGAGCAATCTTCAAGAGTTTGACACTGACCAAATGAAAAGGATCAGGGCTAAATATGGACATCTGGATTACTTATTTAAATTATTTGAAAAAAAACAAAATCCGTCTTCACCTTCACTAGTCCCTAAACAGGAAACCTTTGACTTGAATGACATCCGGGGAACTCTGACTGTTTTGAATGACATTATCCGTTTGTGCAGCCTGATCGATGGAGTTGAAGATCCTATTGGTGAACTTCTCGGTCTTGATTCTCCGCGCATTGAAACTCCCTTTTGGCAACAAGATGCTCAGGAAACTGCAAACGTCGGGAATCTAGTAATTATTGATACCCCTGGCTCTAATGAAGCTGGACAAGAGCAGAGACTAGAGACTGTGATCAGAAAGCAGATTGAAAAAAGTGCAGTTGTTTTGATTATGCTCAATTTTGGCACAATCGGCGCAACTGATAACGATAAAGTTAAAACTGAAGTTGAGAACGTAAGAAAGTTACAAGGTAGAGGGAAGGATAACCTATACGTTTTGGTAAACCAGATTGACAGACGTGGAAAAGGTTCCAGGACTCCTGAGCAAGTCAAGGAGTTTGTCAAACAGGCATATGGCATAGGTGATTCTGGTGATAATAAAGATACAAATAGAGTTTTTGAAATATCAGCTCACTGGGCACTGTTCTCTGCTAATTTCTTTGTTCAAGGACTAGATAAAAATAAAGATAAAGCTAAAGATGATATCAAAAGCCGACCAGATATTGCCAGAGATTTACTAGGAGCAGAGTGGGAAGAAGATCTTGAAGATGCCTCTTTGGAGGAACTGGAGCGTAAAGTTAGGAGGCTGCGAGAAAGATCAGGTTTTGATAAATTTCTTAAGAAAGCCATTGAGGAGTTAATGCTCTTTGCAGCGCCTAAATCCATGAAGGAAGCACTTCAAGAAAGTTGCAGCTACTTAAATAAAATCGAAGAGGATGTAAGATTACAGAAAACAGCTATTGACAAAAAGGTAGAAGAAACCCAAAAGGACAAATATGAATTAGAATCTAAAATACATAGTCTTAATAATTGTCGCAATAGGCTTAAAATACAAATAGATCAAAAACACAAAAAACTTAATGACAAACTAGAGGGACTTATTATTCCCCTAAAGGAAGCAGCACGAGTGACTAGTAACGATTATTTTTCAAATGATCGAAATAAAGCGTTGAAAAAATGGATTCAATTGGCGCATCAACAAGATGTAGCAAAAGAGATTGTAAACAAGATAATCGACGAATTTATTTCTTTTGAGGTATGGATTAAAGAGAAATCAAATTTACCGTTCAATTGGAAGGATGTCAATGGTAATAATGATTATTCAGTTAAATTCTCAAGTCAAGCAGATGCAGAAGAATTTGCTAAACTGGCAGTTGATTACGCAACTGGAAGAACAGAAAAGTTATTTGACAGTATTCGTAACGCGACTAAACAAGAACTAGAAAAATCCCGTCAAGAGCTGAGATCCTTATTAGATAGTCAGACAAAGCAAATAATTGAGGAGGCGATGGAGCAACTATCAAAAGCCTTCGATTTGGAAATTCCACCACCACCACCACAGCCACAACCAAAAATAGACCTAGATTCTATTCAACCTTCAGTAAATCAGTTACCGGAGTATGGATACGTACAAGAATATGAAACTTACAGACCATTTTATTTTCTTTGGCTTGTTAAAATAAAAAAGAAAGTTGAGAGATATCGACAAGTAGGTAACAAATACAGTGTCTACCTGAACGATTTAATTACTCAAATTAATGAATTAATCGATACAAACATTGACAGAATTTATCAGGGCAGTAAACAGTACATTATTGAACAATTTGAAAAGGATACTGAAACCTTTTTCCAAAATCTTCAACAGTACTTAGGTGAATACCAAGACTTGATGAATTGGTCACTGACAACTCAGCAGCAATCTGAGGAAAAACAGAAAATAATGGTGGAAAAAATCAATATTTTAGAAAATTATTATAACGAACAAATCACAAAGGTAACTAACCATCTCAAACAGATAGAATCCTTATTATTAAATAATGGTTAATTACATAACACATCTTCAAAAACTAGACTCTCAGTATCGAGTCCCTATCCTTAGGGATAAAGCTCTGATTGACCTAATAAATGGTATTCAGGTCAACCGCGACCTCATCAGCTATGGTAAGAAGCAAAGGAGTCTGGGTCGCCTGTGGGACTTACTAACTGGCAGCGACTCCCAGCGCCAATCCCTCTTAGCTGAAAATATAGTCGCTGGTCAAAATACACTGTACCAATGGGCATTAGAAATAACTCGTTCCCAAGATATTAGTCAAGTAGCACTGGCTGTTACCCAGGAAAAATTGCTGGAAGCCCGTGAGGCTATTCGCCGCCAGCAACAACTAAATAGTCAACATCAAGAACTAAGAACTCTGCTGCAAGGTTTGACTAAAGAGATTGACTCACGTTTCTCGAAACTGGATGAAAGGATAAATAACCTAGAAGTAAGTACGGCTGCTCATCTGGAATTTGAGAGGATAATAACTTCCTGGGAAGCAAAGAGTACTTACACAAAGCTACCTTGGGTAGTACAGGTAGCCTTTTTAGCACGGCAAGTTTTCAGTGGTGCAGTTGCCAGCTATGAACTCGAATCTAATGATAAAGAATATGATAAAGAATATTTTCGTAAGTGGTTCGTCGATCGAATTGTCAAGTCTCCGAGAAGCCAAGAGATCCCGGACCCCCATATAACTCCTGATAATCCATTCTGTTCCCTTGCAGACCTTCTAGAGCAAACTAGGTCAGACATGGCAGACAATGACCGCACATTAGAATTCGCAGCCGCGTTGTTGGAGGTTCGGTCAGTGCCGCGAGAGCGTCTTTTAAACACTCCTTTGCTATTCACTATTGGTACAACTCTGGAACTGGCCGCCCTCCCTCCTGAAGCTAGACCACCAAAGCCCGCACATTGTGCAATTGGGCTATGTCGCGCTCACATTCAACCCATCGACCAAACCACAGATCGAAGACAATTTGTCGAAACCATTGTGCAGGAAACTGCTAATGACTGTATGGCAATCATGGCAACCCGTCCTACTATCACAAGTTGATCTCTATGGAACACACAAACCCCCAATTTGGACTTGTACTAGCTGGTGGTGGTGCTAAAGGAGCATATCAGGCAGGTGTATGTAAGTATCTTGCCGAAATTGGACTAGAGCCAAAAATTATTGCTGGCACTAGCATCGGCACCCTTAATGGCGCTGTTCTCGCATCCAGTCAATCATTTGCGCAAGGTGTCCAGCGATTGAATCAACTTTGGGAGCAACTAGGTCAAAAACAGGTTATCCGTCCCAATAAGAGTGCAGTTCTTAAAATGTTAAGCTATGGTGCTAAAGCTTTCATCCCAAGTCTGAGAACGTGGTGGTTTGATTTCTTAGTAAAGATAGGGTTGCCCAAAGACCACAACGCAATCTTTGACCCTGAACCTGTAGAAACTCTATTACGGGAAGCCGTAGACCCGGCTAAGCTGCGACAGGGAGTTGAGTTATGGGCAACAGTATTTCCAGCACTGAAAATACCAGGCTTAGACTACGATTTACTGATGCCCTTAGTCGATCTTTTGCGAGCCCAAGCTGGTACATCCGCCCACTGGCTTCGCGTGCAGGACTGCCAAGATGATGAAACTCTCTATAATTTACTCCTTGCCAGTGCTGCCATTCCCTTGGCATTTCCTCAACGAGAAGTTAATGGTCAGTTCTATGTAGACGGTGCTTTCGGAGATAATATCCCCTTGGGAGCATTAGCCGCTCGTGGATGTACTTTTGCCATTGTAATTCACTTAGATAACGGAGAAACCTGGAGCCGCCACAACTTTCCAGACCAAACCATCATTGAAATTAGACCAGAACAACAAATCAATAAATCGAATACGCCAGTTATCGGTTTCATTGATAGTTTGCTAGACTTCAGCCCTGAACGCATCACAGAACTCAAAAAGCGTGGTTATGAAGATGCCCAGCGCTACTTGAAGCCGATTCTCGAAACCTTTATAGCGATTAGAGCCATTCGTTATTCTGATCAAAAAGTGCTCCCACTGATACAGAAGTTGCAGAATGATCGACCACTATTGGATGATCAACAGGTGTGATAAACAAAGGTTGACCATTGATGTAGTCAAGGGACACAACTATAAATCCCTACAACCATCAACTGTCAACCTTTAACCAATAACTATTGCAATAAGCGCGTTTATAAATGAGATGTAAACCTAGCAAGGATTTTGTTATTGGACAATAAAACTGAGGATCTCTTTACCCTCTTGCCTTTTGCCTTTTGCCTCTTGCCTTTTTCGCCAAGAATTGTGTTTACAACCCAGATACAAACGCGCTTTGTGACCTCTAAACCAGCCACTTAATACTAGAAATTCATTTCAGCAGCTTGCACTTTCTCTACTTGCTTCTTCTTCAGAACTAGCAACACTTGAGATAGCATAATCGCGCCGATGAATAGCATCAACCACTTAATCCGAGCTGGGTCTTGTAAGACCACTTCCACATCCCTTTGACCAAATCCACCAACATTAGGATCAGTACTCAGAGGTTGTCCTGATACTACCTGATCTCCTTCAGCAACCAGTAACTCTGGGCCAGGGGGAACCGTATCAACTACAGTCTCGCCATCTGGGGTCTTGATAGTGACGTCGTAGCCAACATACTCTTCAAATGAAATTTTGGTAATTTCACCAGTGGCAGAGGCATTGAAGGCATTATTATTGCTAAGGTCTCCAGTGGGGTAAACCTGACCCCGTCCCCGGTTACCACCGACATGAAGCTGGTATTTACCAAAATAGATATCTTGCTCAGTTCTGGGGTCAGGAGACAGAACTGGGAACACAATTTCTTGATACTCCTCACCTGGTAGAGGACCAACGAGTATTATATTTTCCTGGTCTTCGCTGTAAGGTTGGTAGTACATGTTTTCGGTTTCTTCTTGCATTTCCTCCGGAATCCGGTCAGGAGGAGCAATCTTGAAACCTTCGGGTAACATCACCACGGCACCGACCTGTAAGCCACCTTTAGAACCATCACCATAGACCTCTTGTGCTTCTAGGTCATAGGGGATCTTAACCACAGCTTCAAATACAGTATCTGGCAGTACCGATTGGGGAATTTCCACTTCTGTCGGTTTCTCTGCTAGGTGGCAATTAGCACAAGCCAGCTTACCAGTGGCATCACGAGGGGTTTCTGGCGCAGTTTCCTGTGCCCAGAAGGGATAGGCAGCAGCTGACTGGGGAACTGCCAGATCACTGGCAAAGAAAAGGGCCACAGCTGCCACAACCAAGACAATAGTTCTGGCAATCATCCCCTTGCCACGGTTAACCATCACCGATACATCAGGTGTTCTCATCACTAAGCCAAAAAACTCAAAAATTGGTAATTTAAAAATTGCAACTTGTTAATTGCTAATGGTTGATTAGCACTAGTCAATTAACTAAAAACTAAGGACTAAGGACTAAAGCAATTAACTCCACCAAGGTTCTTCACCAGTGCGGAAGTCAGTTTCTTTCCAGGTGCTGAAGACTAGGGTGTCGTCTTCCGTTAACGTAGCGTGTGCCAAAGCTAGAGACAAAGGCGCTGGTCCGCGTACTACCTTGCCAGTATTGTCATACTGAGATCCATGGCAAGGACAGATGAACCGGTTCTTGCTAGCATTCCAAGGCACAACACAGCCTAAGTGAGTGCAAACCGCATTGAGACCGTAAGCTTCGAGACCTTGATCTTCAGTAACAATCACATAGGTGGGATCCCCTTTGAGACCTTGAGTCAGGGTGCGATCGCCTACATTGTGACTAGCTAAAAACTCGCTGACCATGATGTCATTGCCCAAAGCATCTTTAGCTGTGACACCACCACCAGCCCCACCACTGGATGGGGGGATAAAATACTTAACGATTGGGTAGAGAGCTCCAACAAATGTGCCCGTAATTGTCCCAAACGCCAAGAGGTTCATAAATTGGCGACGCCCCATATCTGGAACGTCTGCAGAGCCAGAAGCTTGAGCCATAACTGAACGCCTAAAGGTATACTTTTTTTACAATTCTGGGAAAATTACCAGAATTTTTTGAACCCTGCTTTTATAACTGTAGTGTGATTCAACCACTGGACAGGGTTGCCCAAATCCCTGCAATATAAGGATTCACGGCTTCAACTATAAGTATTATTACATTCTTTTACGCTTTATCATAAAGTTAAGAAGCGTTGTATTTGTAACGAAATGTAAACATTAAGTTAGGGCAAGAGCTATGACAGGACAGGACTTGCACCAACTCCTGCTCAATAAGTGGGGACGCTCCTATGACATCCAGATTCGGAGGACTCAAGGGAAAATCTTTGTTCAGATTATGTGGAAGTATCTGGAGCAGCAATCCTTTCCCCTTTCCGAAGCTGAGTACCTAGAGCATTTAGATACAGTAGCCAACTATATCCGAGGTTGGGGAGGAGCCAGCCAGCTGCAACAATTCATTAACAACACCCGTGAGCGTCCACGACTGGGGAAAGTGGTTAGTATTCCGATCGAACTAGGTGGGCGGTCCTCAGAATGGATGCTAGAGGATTTTTAGGCAGTCGGGAATAGGGAGTAGGGTGTGGGGTGTGGGGTGTTGGGTGTGGGAAGTTTAGACAAAGGCCAAACTAGGTAATAGGTAATAGGTAATAGGTAATAGGTAATGGGTAATAGGTAATAGGTAATAGGTAATAGGTAATAGGTAATAGGTAATAGGTAATAGGTAATAGGTAATAGGTAATAGGTAATAGGTAATAGGTAATAGGTAATAGGTAATAGGTAATAGGTAATAG
>NZ_JAAHHC010000065.1:0-29140 GCF_010672265.1 Moorena sp. SIO3A2 | reverse complement strand
TAAATTCGCCAAGGTCAAGCGCACCTCCGGACTTGCTATCATACCTTGGCGATTAGGAAATATATCAATAAGTGAAAATGAACCAATCACCAAACACTGGAACAATTTTAATCGTTGATGATAATCCCAATAATTTATCATTTCTCTACAAAACTTTGGAAAGTGCTGGGTTTCAAGTCAGAGTGGAAATGGATGGTGAAGGAACTATTGAACAAGTAGAGTATGAACCCCCTGATCTCATATTGTTAGATGTAAATATGCCCGTTATTGATGGATTTGAAACCTGCAAAAAACTCAAAAATAATCCAATATCTAAAGATATTCCCATAATTTTCATGACCGCGTTTGCTGATATAAACCATAAGATAAAAGGATTATCGTTAGGTGCAGTAGACTATATCCCAAAACCCTTTGAACAAGAAGAGGTATTAGCTAGAGTCAGGCTCCATTTAAAACTATATTTTTTGACAAAAACCCTCGCTGAACAAAATGCCTATCTCCAAGACGCTAAAGAAAAAGCAGAAGTAGCTAACCAAGCCAAGAGTGAATTCCTAGCTAACATGAGTCATGAACTCCGTACTCCCCTCAACGGTATTCTAGGATATGCTCAAATTCTCCAACGTGATGCGGCTTTAGCCGCCTCCAAAGGTGAACGAAATTTAACCGCCAAGCAACTCGAAGGCTTAAAAATCATTCAGAAAAGCGGTAGCCATCTCTTGACTTTGATCAACGATATCTTAGACTTATCTAAAATCGAAGCTGGCAAAATGGCACTGTATCCCACAGAATTTAATTTACTAACCTTCTTAGAGGAAGTTGTTGGAATCATCCGCATGCGAGCTAGTGAAAAAAATATTGTGTTGAGATTTGAACAAAACACTAACTTACCGACTGGTGTTAAGGCAGACGAGAAACGGCTCCGACAGGTACTGATCAACTTGTTAGACAATGCAGTAAAATTTACCGACCAAGGCAATGTAACGTTCAACGTTGGAGTGATTGAAGACCAAAACCCTACCTCCCTTGATCAGGGGAAAGATTCCCAAATCCAACATCGGACGATTCGCTTCGAGGTGATTGATACCGGGATAGGAATTAGCCCTCAACAATTAGAGACTATCTTCCAACCCTTTGAACAAACGGGGGATAGCAAATATCGGGCAGCTGGAACCGGCTTAGGCTTAGCCATATCTCGGCAGTTGGTGGAATTTATGGGAAGCCAACTAAACGTTAAAAGTGAGTTAATTAAGGGGTCAATGTTTTGGTTTGATGTTGCCTTACCTGTGGTTAAAGTTACCGAAGCAAAACGGAATATTGCAGGTCTTGTGATGGGTTACCACGGAAAACGACGCAAACTGCTAGTGGTGGATGATAACAAAGAAAATCGGTTGGTATTACTCAACATGCTTGAACCCTTAGGCTTTGAAGTGGTAACCGCAGAAAATGGTCAGCAGGGATTGGATGTCGCCATAGCGATCCGACCCGATCTGATTTTGACTGATTTATTCATGCCCGTCAAAACTGCTTTTACCATGGTGCCAGAAATGCGGGAAATACCTGATCTGAAAAATGTGCCGATCATTGCCCTTTCAGCCCGTACTTTTGAAATAGTTCAGAAACAGAGTCAGATGCTGGGCTGTGAAGGTTTTCTACCGAAACCCATTGACCAGGATCGGTTACTTGGTTTGTTGGAGCAGCTGTTGCAATTGCAGTGGGTTGATGACTGAGGTACTCTAAGAACAATTTTAGTAAGCATTCAGCTATCAGCCATAAGCGGTCAGCCGTTGGCTGATAGCTGACCGCACCTCAAGTAGTGTGCGCGTAGCGCATATGCTTACCTTTCCCTTTTAACCTTTAACTTTTTTGAGATTTATTAAGTCAGTGACATACTCCCACACGCTCATCGAAGATTACAGTGTGGGCTTCTTACCAACTCCAGCCATCACTATCGGCTTTCGCCGACGCGGGGCGCGTTCGGATACACGGGTTACTTTATTAACGACACGGGATGCCCCGACCCACCGGAACAATACAATAAGTTCTATTTTTTAGGCACGTAAGTGGCTGACAAACCAGCATTTAAGGCCGTAGGCCACGCTACGCGAACGGCTTTGTTTATCAGTACATATATTATAGCAATTTTATAATACCCTGTGCAAAATTCATCCCACACCTATGCTACGCATTAGGTGTGGGGCTTCTTTTGCCGGACAGCTAAAGTTTTTTTTTAAATACTATGATGTCAAATCATATCATGTCCAGGGTAAGCGCAAGAAAAAATTGCCCATAATGTGCATTGGCTGGATATCGGTTGATCGTGGCTCGAAGATTAGTCGATATCTTACTATCTTCGATAACCTCAACATCACCACCGAGTAACAACAGGTTATCAACCGCCAGCTTCTCCAACTTAGCTTGACTAGTAATATTACTGGGAATTTGATTAAAGAAGAACACATTAGGATTAACCGTCAGCAATGGCGAAGGCGGCTCTGGATTAGAAGCACTAAACACTCCTTGATTACCAAACCCAATCCCATCAGCAGTAGTGCCTACAAAAGAACCGGATACATCAAGCTTGGCATTCTCCCCAAACAAAATCCCCTTGGGATTAATCAAGAACAAATTTGCTCCACCATTGACACCCAAGGTGCCAAGAATATTAGAAGGATTCGCACCAGTTACCCGAGAAATAATATTTTCAATCCCAGCTGGATTAGCAAAATAAACCCTTTGCCCCTCTGAGACATTAAACTCTAGGAAACTGTGGAACAAATTGATATCCCGGATTGCTCCTCCTTTAATTAGATCAACAATTTCTCCATTTACTTGACCCGACCTTTGGTCAAACAAAGACCTTTCGGCGGTCGGTAACGTAGTATCAGGAGTAATCTGAGCATTAGCTTGCTTTACTGAAAATGCGTACGCTCCACTAATGGCTAAGCATAGCGCTAAACCTAACTGAGTGTTATAGCGTTTTAAGACATCTAATGTCATAGCTTAGATTTCTCCTGCTCCTGGGTCGAGTGTTTTTACTGCACTTAAGGTTAATCAATCTCTTGCCATCAATTAACCTAATTTTGATTAATCTAATTTTGATTAACCTACTGACAGCTGTTCAGTTTGATTGATAATGGCTTGAGGCTGTTATTCTCTGTGGAAATAATAATTTATGCTATTATACACCTATAGGTGGCAGCTATTGATATAAATTTTTGTTAAATTAGGTTAATTATGTTAAATTAGGTTAACCATTGCTACAGGTAATGCTGCTCCAAAGTGGCTGATAAATAACATCCAGTCATATCCAAAATTGCTGCAATTTCCAACAGTGAATCAATTGGGCTGAAACTCATTAAACTAGCGCTATAGTTAACCCCCGCCTAATCTGAGCAATTTTTATTAGCGCTATAGTTTAGGAATAGGATGCTAATAGCTAGCATCGCACGCTTATCGAAAATTGCTGAAATTTCCAACAGTGAATGAATTCGACTGAAGTTAATTAAGCTAGCGCTATCGTGATGATCCGAAATTGCTGAAATTTGCGACAGTCAAGATTATCGAAAATTGCTAGAATTTACGATAGTAAAGGATTTTCACCCTTTGTTGATTAACAAGGCGCGATCGCTATTATCCCAAATTGCTGGAATTTCCAACAGTCAACATTAGCCAAAATTGCTGAAATGTCCAACAGTAAAGGATTTTTACACTTTGTTGCTGTTGCTAGCGTGATCGCTATTATCCCAAATTGCTGGAATTTGCGGTAGTCAACATTATCCAAAATTGCTGTAATTTCCGGCAGTCAAGGATTTTCATCGAAGTTGCTGTTGCTAGCACTATCGTGATTAGCCAAAATTGCTGAAATGTCCAACAGTAAAGGATTTTCACACTTTGTTGCTGTTGCTAGCGCGATCGCTATTATCCCAAATTGCTGGAATTTGCGGTAGTCAACATTATCCAAAATTGCTGTAATTTCCGGCAGTAAAGGATTTTCACACTTTGCTGATTAACAAGGCGCGATCGCTATTATCCAAAATTGTTGTAATTTTTGATAACTATCGCGCGTTGCTCAAGCTAACGCGATGAAGCGAAGCTTCCGCTAAAAGCGATCGCGATCATCCCAAATTGTTAAAATTTACGATAGTAAAGGATTTTCACGGCTTTGTTGCTGTTGCTAGTGCGATTGAAATGCAGTCACGCTAAGCGATGAAGCGTTCGCAAAGCGTGGCCTACGGCCTCAGCTTCCGCTAAAAGCGATCGCGCCGACTCCAAAATTGCTGGAATTTCCGATAACTGTCGCGCATTGTGATTGCTAGTGCGATTGAAATGCAGTCACGCTACGCGATGAAGCGTTCGCAAAGCGTGGCCTACGGCCTCAGCTTCCGCTAAAAGCGATCGCGATCATCCCAAATTGTTAAAATTTACGATAGCAAACTAATTGGGCTAAAGCCTTAACTAGCGCTATAGTTATCCACAGCTTAAGCTTGCCAATGTGAATGATAGCGCGATCAACACGGCTGAAGGCGTACGAACGATCATCAAAAATTGCTGAAATATCCGACAGTCAACGAATTGGACTGAAAAAGTTATCCGAATTTACCTCATGTCATTAACCTATGCTTATTGATAATTGCCCAGTCTTTAAAACTGATCATGCTTCAAAAATTAGGGCATAGTTGAGGTAAAAATAATTTCATTAAGGCAATCTATTAATCTGATACTTAGATATTAACTTAGATTGCTTAACAAGTGGCTTAAAAAGCCTACTTTGCCAGAGCCAACCCGTTCCAAATGATGCTAACAAAGTATAGATATTGAAACTTAAAAAAAAAGTTAATCCTAAATTTACGCCTAATACTAGGGTCAGAAATATTATTTCGATAATAGATTGTGTATTAAACCTATTTTTACGCAGTTTGTAAAATACAAATCCAATCACAGCTAAGGCTAAAGCTATAGCGGGAGTGATTACCAAACCCCTAGCTATAGCTACAGGTAGGGCAATAGAGAGACTTAGTATACCAGCAATTCCTAAGTAGAATGGTTTCTTAGTCCTAAGAATACAGCGACGAAACAATGGATTACATCCTTCTTCAATTTGAATCCCTGGAAAAGGATGGTTTTCAATTCGACAACGACGGAAAGTAGGATTACTATTATTATTAATTTCCACTCCTAGACTAGTATTGCCATAGATGTCGCAGTCTTCTAGGGTTCCTAATCCATTGTCTGTAATCCCAATTCCGTTTCCTTTACCATCATAAATACGACAGTGACGGAGCGTGGGATTGCTAGCTTCAGAGATAACCACTCCTGAATAAGTATTACCATAGATGTCGCAGTCTTCTAGGGTTCCTAATCCGTTGTCTATAATCAAAATTCCGAAACTTTTAGCATCATAAATACGACAGTGACGGAGCGTGGGATTGCTACCTTTAGATATCTCCACTCCTCGATAAGTATTGCCATAGATGTCGCAGTCTTCTAGGGTTCCTAATCCATTGTCTATAATCAAAATTCCGGTTTGTTTACCATCATAAAGACGGCAGGTACGGAGCATGGGATTGCTACCTTTATCGATCTGCACTCCTGAATAAGTATTGCCATAGATGTCGCAGTCTTCTATCGTTCCTAATCCATTGTCTGTAATCCAAACTCCGCTTTGTTTACAATCATAAATACGACAGCTACGAATCGTGGTATTGCTACCTTTCGATATTTGCACTCCTCGATAAGTATTACCATAGATATCGCAGTCTTCTATCGTTCCTAATCCATTGTTTGTAATCCAAATTCCGTCTTTTTTACCATCATGAATACGACAGCTACGGAACATGGGATTGCTACCTGTAGTGATCTGCACTCCTGGATCAGTATTGCCATAGATGTCGCAGTCTTCTAGAGTTCCTAATCCATTGTCTTTAATAAAAATTCCGAAACTTTTACCATCATAAATACGACAGCACCGGATAATGGGATTGCTACCTTTAGAGATCTTAACTCCTTGATAAGTATTGCTATAAATGTCGCAGTCTTCTATTACTCCTTGACCATTGTCTTCAATCTTAATTCCGTCTTCTTTGCCATCATAAATACGGCAGCGATGGATCGTGGGATTGCTACCTTTAGAGATATCTACTCCTGAATAAGTATTGCCATAGATGTCGCAGTCTTCTAGAGTTCCTAATCCATTGTATTGAATCCGAATTCCGGAACTTTTACCATCATAAATACGACAGCGACGGATCGTGGGATTGCTAGCTTCATTGATATACACTCCTGAAGCAGTATTGCCATAGATGTCGCAGTCTTCTAGAGTTCCTAATCCATTGTCTTTAATAAAAATTCCGAAACTTTTACCATCATAAATACGACAGCGACGGATAGTGGGATTGCTAGCTTCATTGATATACACTCCTGAAACAGTATTGCCATAGATGTCGCAGTCTTCTAGAGTTCCTAATCCATTGTCTTTAATAAAAATTCCGAAACTTTTACCATCATAAATACGACAGCACCGGATAATGGGATTGCTACCTTTAGAGATCTCCACTCCTGGATAAGTATGACCATAAATGTCGCAGTCTTCTATTACTCCTTGAGCATTATCTTTAATCTTAATACCGTTACCTTGCCCATCATGAATACAGCAGCGACGAATAATGGGATTTGCTTTAGAATCACAAATAACTATACCACAGTCATAGGCGGTCAGATCACAATCTTCAAGGATTAACTCTCCCTTGGGAATACACACACCTACAGTGGATTCTCGCAAAGTGAAGCCTCGCACTATTGCATAGTCTGTTTGCATCAGAATACAGTTCAGATTAGTGGCCTCAATAACGATATCGGAGGCTTTACCATCTCCTAAAATTTCTAGGGATTTATCAATAACAATACTTTCTCTGTAAATCCCTGGCTTTACTAAAATTCTGGTTTCAGGTTGGGAATTTTTAATCGCCTCGCCAATTGTTGTGTAGTCAGCCCTATCCGATTTAGCAACAACTACGGTTTTATTTGAATTAAAATTACTTGTCACAGTCTAAAAGTATTTTCGGTAAAACGACAAAAAATAACTTTATAAGCAGTTCCCAAGTTATTGATAGAAGAAGCGTCTCTCTTTCTATCCCAAATAAATTTTTATATAAATAAAGATTGCTGATGAAACTCTATCCTACATGCATGCCGCAGGTTTACTTAGATAAATAAATAGTATAGCAGTTTTTAATTGGGTGAAGTACTTTGCTTATCTTTTTAAGGCAGAAGGCAGAAATTTTGAAGGTCTTAAAAGCAATCAGCGCCAATAAAGTTTGACAAAATCTTACACTCACATGAGCGCTCACCCCAGATTGGGAGAACGATTCACCGCTAGTTCCCCTAAACAGACCCAAAAATAGTAAAGTCCCACTAGGCAAAAAGTTTAGTCAAAATTTCCACAGAAGGATCAACTTCCAGCCACACTGTAGCTCCACAATCCTTGGGACAATTGGGCTGATAAACCAACCGAGACGGTCCTTTGATTTCCACATAATGACCGTAGGTGTTGCGATTACCTTGTTTGACGGTTAGGACAGGCTCGTAGGTGTTGTTCTTTTTATTTTGCCTAATGACGTTCTGGTTGACATGAACGTAAGTGGCCACCTTTTGGAAACCTCTTCTCCAGGTTCCCTTTGGTCCACGGCGACCGGGACTGACCTTGGGCAAGCCATTAAATAAGGGAATTTGCCAAAATCTGCCGACTTTTTGAGCGCCCTTAATTCTGCCATTTTTCAGAAGTTGACGGACTCGTTGGACACAAATCCCTAGAAGAAAAGCTGCTTGGGTAGTTCCGACCACTGTCATTTTTTTTGCTCCTTTAATTAGCGCTATACTTAGTTTAACACATTATTTCTGGTTGTGGGAAATATTTACAAATTTTTACAAAGTGATGCCGGGAATTAAAATAGCGCTACTATTTTAGGTGTGGTAAGTACTATATGGGATGATTAGGGTTGAAGGTTATACTATAGCGCTATTTTAATTGTGGGATTCATGGCAATTTTACTATAGCGCTATTTTAATCAAGGGTTTACGGGGCATATAAAGTAATTTGATTTAATCCTTATTTTTAAAATAGCGCTATAGTTATGAAGATCACAAATTATCTAGCGCTATTTTTATTTAAACCAGTTTAATATAGCGTTATAGTTTTAGAGGATTTGGGGATCTGGGAAATTTAATTAGCGCTACCCTTTTAGAGGATTTAAGGATTATATAGGACGAGCAGATTAGATTTATTTATAGCGCTATAGTAAATCTAATTTAGTATAGCGCGAACCTTATTCAGGGCTTAAGGGATATATAAAGTAATTGGATTTAATCTTGCTTTTAAGATAGCGCTATAGTTAACCGGATTGTCATTATTGAGCACTAGTCTGATTTGAGTAGGATAAATCAAGTTTATTGGCTCAGTTGCCGATGGATGTTATTAATTGCTCAAGCAAAATTATCACCTTTTGTCTTAACTGATGACTCCGACACTGCTGCTACTATAGACAAGCTAACAATAGGAGCAGTGATAGCTCGAAGAATGCGACTTCCTAGAGAAACAGCGATAAATCCAGCAGCAGTAGCTTGTTCTAGCTCTTGAGTTGTCCAACCACCCTCAGGTCCCGTAGCAATGACAATGCCAGGATGTTGAGCAGGGTCTGTTTGGCCAGTATCGAATCCTAATCGTAAATCTAATAAGCAATTGAGTAGATGGGGAGCCTTTCCCCGAGCTACACAAATATAGCGATAGGCTTCTCGGGTTTCCGGCAATTGAAGACTATCGGAAAACTCGACAGGTTCAAGAATTTTAGGCACAACTTCCCGTTCTGATTGCTCTGCTGCTTCTTGGGTAATCCGTCGCCACCTCTGGAGCTTTTGAGGGCTAGGATTGAGTAAAGTGCGATCGCTTTTCAACGGCACAATCCGAGTAACTCCCAATTCCGTTGCCATCAGACAAATTTGCTCAAACCCACTCCCTTTAGGCATCGCAGCCATCAAGGTTACCTGTTTAGGCAATTCAGTTTGAATGTGCTCAGATGCGACAATTTTAGCTTGAGTCAAATCACCTTCTAGCTCGCTAACGTACCAGCCACCCTCTCCATCCATAGCAATAAAGCGATCGCCTTTTTTCAACCGCAACACTCTAATTAGATAATGCTGTTGGGCATCAGTTAAAACAATCCCTTGGTCTTGACACTGTGTAGGTGATATCACCAACCGTTGCATAGTGACATACTCCCGACGTTGCCCTAACGGGACAACGCAGGCTTCTTACCAACACCAGCCACTGCTTCGGTTACTCGGTAAGCTTTATTACTGACGGAATGCCCTACCGCCAAATTTAATATATTGATTGCCGCATTTACATCCCGATCCGCCACATAACCACAGTGAGGACAAGAATGAATGCGGTCTTTTATTTTTTTGGGAACTTTCTTTCCACAGTTAGAGCAGTTTTGGCTAGTGTTGCGGGGATTTACTGCTTTCGTGATTAGTCCAGCATTTAAGGCTTTGACTGACAAGATAGACAAAAATTGACCCCAACCAGCATCAAGGACTGACTTTGCCATTTTGGTTTTAGCCAGACCTTTAATATTAAGTTTTTCGTGAGCCACTAGATCATGACTATCTAGCAACTCTTTCGCGGTCTTGAAATGGAAATCTTTTCTGGTATCAGCAACCTTCTTATGGGCTTTTCCAAGTTTTGTTACAGCCTTTTTTCGGTTGTTGCTACCTTTTTTAGACCTGCTGACAGCTTTTTGGATTTTCTTTAGTCTCTTCTGAGCCTTTCGGTAGTACTGAGGAATGAGCACCTCGGAACCATCAGATTTTACCAAGAAAGACTTAAGACCCATATCTATACCAACGGGATTAGCAACATTATCTATCGGAATAACATCCGGAACGGTATCATCTTGAATTGACAGCGTAACATAATAGCCATCAGCCTTTCGGGTTATAGTAGCTGTCTTGACTTTGAATCCTTCAGGAATAGATCTGTGGTAGATCATCTTGACTTGCCCAAATTTTGGAAGAGTCAGAATACTGCCATTGATAGGATTCTTGGAGAGAGACGGAAAAGTAAAGGAGCGATATCTGTTCTTTCCTTTAAACCTTGGTCTTCCGCTCTTTTTTCCGTTGCTGTCACCCTTTAAGAATCTCGCTATAGCCAGGTCTACTCTTTTAACACAGTCTTGTAAGACATGAGCATGAATTTCTCCATACCAAGGTCTATCTTTCTTTAATTGAGGTAGAGTCCTCTTTTGAGAAAAATAGTCGGGATTGTTCCTTAGGCTTGGTAAATGACAAACAAGAGGACAGGAATTTATGGAGCAACGATTCTGTTCATACCAGTTAAACCTGTCTGCCAATAGATAGTTATATTGATAGCGCAGCATGTCTAACCACTTTTCTATTTTGGCAGTCTGTGACTTAGTTAGTCGCAGTCGGTACTGGTATGCTGATCTCATTATTGCTGCCTCCTGTTTTTCGACCTATTCTTATAGTAAGATATGTAATTACATGTGTCAATGCATAATGAAAGATAAAACACTGATGATTCGACTGACTAATTTCGAGAAAAAACAGCTGAAACAAGAAGCTGAACGCAGGGGAATGACCTGTTCTGAATTACTGAGGAGTTTAATAGCTCGTTTCCCTGTCCCCAAAGAGTCCTAGTTGGTGACTCCTTTTTACTACGTCACCGGGCTATCCTTCCCGACGCTGACCAAGCACGGGTACAGCGCGGGGCTGCCGCCCTAAAGCTCATTGCTTTTGCCACAGTTTTAGGGAAATTCGGATCAAATAACAATGACAGAGAACAGGCTTCGATATTCGCGCATTCGCGCATTCTCAATTCTCAATTCTGACAGACAACCTTTAACTGTCAGCTTCTCCACCAACTACCACATTCCGAATCCTTAAACTTGGTCCTGCACAACCTACAGCTAAGCCACTTTGTCCACCTTTACCACAGCCACCGGATTCATCCCAATAGAAATCATCACCAATAGCTTCAATATCAGCTAAGGTCTTGAACACATTACCAGAAAGGGTGACATCTCGCACAGGTTCAGCAATTTTACCATTGCGAATCATCCAAGCTTCTCCAGCGCTAAAGGTAAACATTTCACCATTAGTCATACCTCCTAGCCAATTTCGAGCATAGACTCCTACTGTAATATCATCGAATAACTCTGCTACTGGAGTAGCTCCGGGTCCTATCCAAGTATTAGTCATCCGAACAATCGGCGGATAGTGGTAATTGAGACAACGAGCATTACCAGTAGGGGTTTCCCCTAACTTACCAGCGGTTTCACGGGAGTGAAGACGTCCAACTAATACACCATCTTTAATCAACTGAGTGGTAGTGGCTGGAGTGCCTTCATCATCGTAGAAATAGCTACCCCGGTGTCCTTGGGGAGCAGCTCCATCAAAGATTTGTAATTCTTTTGGGCCAAAACGACGCCCTATACTCATCACTTCTAGTAAGTCAGGATTTTCATAAGCCATGTCGGCTTCAGATAGGTGTCCAAAGGCTTCGTGGACAAACAAACCAGTCAGGATGGGGTCGATAACTACTGTATAATTACCACCTGTAACTGGTGGTAACGATAGAGCATCTACAGCGCGTTGAGCTGCTCCATGGACTTGTTGATCAAGATTGGTTAGGTCGTCATAGCCTTGGCGAGAGCCAATGGTTTCTCTACCAGTATGGACAGTATCACCATTACGAGCAGTAGCAGCAAAACGCATTTCCAGATCTGCCCAAGACTGCTCTATCAAGGTACCTTCGGAAGTAGCAATGATGATGCGCTGGTTAACATCCCCATACCGGACAGAAGTAGTAGCAATGCTATTGTCATAACTTCTGAGAATTTGATTGTAGCGATCGCATAATGCTTTCTTCTGAGCCAAGGGAATTTGCCTCGGGTCTGTACCAGTCAGGGGTAACTGACAAACATCCTGTATTGGTTTAATGGGAGCAAGGGTGGTTTCTTGATTACCGACAATCCTAGCTGCTGCGATCGCATCTTCGACTCGTTCTTTAATAGCGCTAAGCTGGTTAAAACTAGAAAAACCCCATCCTCCATTATAACATGCTCTTACTTGTCCACCGATAGAAAGACCTTCACTAAGGGTTTCTATCTTGTCACCCCGTAATAAAATGTTAGTTCCTTCGGCTTCTTCTAAGCGAATGGCTAAGTAATCCACACGGGAGCCATATTGAGCAATTATCTCAGAGAGTAAGTTTTTGGTATCGGTTAAGAGAATGGGCATAGTAGAGGAAAGAGCAAATAACTATTCTATTGTGCAATGAGTAGGGTATCTAGTGCTATTGTAAGCATTCAGCCGTCAGCTTATGTGCTACACACACGCTACGCGAACAGCTTATGTTCTTTGTTTTACGTGAGATGATGTTAAAAATTACAATATTATAGCACAATTTACCCCTTATATTATTCAACATAAGCACTAAGGTAAGCCTCAATCCTAGTCACTTCAATAAGATTGACTACTGGTAACAATTAACCTTCTTATACAGAATTATCGACGTTATTATATATTTTATATATATCGATAATCATAACAATAATAAAAATTAAAACAATAACAATAATATTATTGCTTAACCCTTGATGTAGTCTCTATTATACTTACCGACTTTTCTGGCCACTATCCCAAAATTATTACTAGGTTTCAGCAAGAGATTGAGGGCGAGTGCTATTAATAATATGTGACATAATACCGAGCAGAGCCTCTAAATTACCAATAAAGTGTTCTTCTGATTCAATATAAACCGAATTTTTTACTAATTTTAGAAATTTCCAGAGGCTGCCAGTTGTGACTCCACCATAGATAAACGGAATAGGATTATTTTTGTGATCATTAAAAAGTTGAGCAGCAACCATTTCAGCAATACACTGAGGGATAGCGGATTTAAGGTTATCGTTTTTGGCTTCAACTAGAATAGCAATAGGAGCAGTAACCTCCAACTGTTCAGGAGAATGACTAATGAGAAAATCACACCTACCGTTTAGCCCTTTACTTTTATCAATAGTAAACTCTGTCCCAGAGAAAAGGCTGATTTGACGGTTAAATTGCTTGCGAATTTCCACTAAAATAGGAGCAACAATCAATTCAGAGCGCGCTTTTTCCGTATCGATTTCCAATCCTAGAGGTAGGTTTTCTTCTAAAATCTCTTTCAATAAAGGACTAGGAGTAACTGGTTCAACTGATTCAAATAAGTTAACTCGTTCTTGAATCGATAGGTTAAATTGATGTTTGAGTGTATCTAGAGTAAATTCACTGTAAGACATGGCTTTAGCTAGCTATATGTAGCTGTTATCAATCCTTTGAGGTACTATCATAAGAATTCAGTGGTCAGCTGTCAGCCGTGAGCTAAAAGCTCATCCTACGCGAACAGCTTAAAATAAATCTGGAACAGGAGAATTTAATCATTCGAGATTGAGAGTATTGAAACTATGGTAATTTGCCCATCTAAGCATAAGCTGAATAGTTACTCATAATCTACCTCAACAATCTCAGTATATTCAAACTGATTTGGACTACGCCTTACCAAATCATAACGATTTCCAGCTAGCTCAATAACATCTTCTTCACAATCAGACTTAGGAGAATTGTAAGTCAACACATACTCTTTACCAAGAAAAGGAAGTATCTCATCAGCCACTTCTCCTCGCCACTGAGTCTGAGTCACTAAAACTACTAATTGATTCGCCAGTCTAGGTAAGATATTAGCAATTCGCCGACGATAGATTTCATCCAAGCTTCCAAAGGGAGAATCCATTACAATAGGAAAAGTACTACTATCGGGTCCCATCAGAGAATGCTCTTGACTCCAATCCCTAACTCGGTCAATAATTCCGCCGATAAAGGATAAACTTAGAATCTGATTCTCTCCCGTAGACGCAGCAACTAGGTTTTCTTCCCCAAGAGTACTTTCTACTAAGGTTAACTCATACTTATCACTCAACTTAGGAATGTAAGGTGTAAAGGAAATTGAGATAAATATCTCCTGGACCCGCTTCTCCAAAGAAGTCCGAAACTGAGTTTCTAAACGTTCCCTAACTTCAATTAACCGTTCAATAGAATCTTGAGCAGCAGCAATCCGTCGCTGTATCAACGCCTGCTTACTTTCATTCATTTTGTGCTTAGCAATCTGCTTATCCTTTAAGTCAATGTCTGTATCCAACTGTTCAATTTGTTGTTGATTACCTCCTTGCTCTAGGGTTAGCTCCCGAATCCTAGTATCTATCTCATCCAATTGTTGTTGGAGATGACTGATATCCTCATCGGGAAAGTTACGTAACTTTTTCTTGATATCATCTAGTTGGGTCTCAATTCTAGAAAGCTCAGTTCTTCCCTGAGCAATAGTATCTTGTTGTTGGTCAACATCCTGCCAAAATTCTGGCACCTGTTGGTTAATTTCATCAACCTGGGAACCCATACGAATTGCCGTTTCTTCCACTTCAGCCATTCCGGCTTTATCCATCCAGGCTGCTACTTGCTGATGAGCATGAGTTCCCTCAGTTAATTCTACACCACAGATACAGCGCTTGTGTTTAAGTAAATCCCCAACAAATTGCCGCTTAATCCCAACAGGTAATTCCCCTCTTTCCGTTATTAAGTCTTTGACAATCTCTTTAAAAGTTGAGCTTACCTCTGAGAGCAGCACCGTATAGCCACGAGTTGATATAGCTCGTTTCAAGATATTTTGGCTTTGTTTTAGCTGTTCTCTAATTAACTTTTCTCTAGCTTCTAGTTCATCCCGCAGTTGTTGTAACTCCTGAGCGCCACCGAGTTCTAATAACCGTTGACCAATTATCTTCTTTAGCTCATCTTGCTCCTCTAACTCCTGCTTGATTTCCCTTTGACGCTTGATTAGACTCTGGCTCTTCTTTTCCGATTTTCGCTGTTGTTTAAGCAATTGCTTAGTTTCAGAGTCGCCAATTAAAGACAATTCATAGTCTAAGGTTTTTTTCGCTTCCCTTAAATGTTTAATGGAGCGATTTAAAACTTCTACCCCTAGCAAGGTCTTGGTTGCTTCCGCAACTTCTGACTTTTTATCGGAGCGTACCAGTTGCTCAATTCGTTCCCCATCAAAAAAGAAGTATTGGTGCAAACTAGCTGGTAAAATTTGACCAATGATATCCTCGGGTAGTTGTTGAGGTAATAACCAGCGTCCATCATCTCCAGCGATTTGGAGATACA
The DNA here is from genome assembly GCF_010672265.1 of Moorena sp. SIO3A2. Taxonomy (NCBI): domain Bacteria; kingdom Bacillati; phylum Cyanobacteriota; class Cyanophyceae; order Coleofasciculales; family Coleofasciculaceae; genus Moorena; species Moorena sp. SIO3A2. The sequence goes on along the minus strand of NZ_JAAHHC010000065.1, from coordinate 13,873 downwards.
ATTCTGTGTTACCTTGATCGACTCCTAACTCAGTTTTGTAAGTACGACATAGACGTTTGACTTGGTAGCGTTTATTATTATGTTCAAATGCCACTTCTACCCAACAGTCTACTGGTTTATTGAACTGAGCTTCAGCAAGAGCTCGCTTATTCAGCAGTTGGTCTTCTGAAGCAAAAGCAGCACTAAACTTTTCATAGAGTACCCACGAAAAAGCATTCAGGATGGTAGTCTTACCTGCACCATTATTCCCATGAATAATCGTAGTGTTTCGCTCGCCACTGGCTAACACAATCACGGGAGTCTTACCATAAAACTGACGAAAATTAAATAGCTGAATAGATAGCAGCTTCATTGAACTTCTTCCTTGACAATTCTCAGGATATCATCATTAATATTACGGGGAGTTTTCATATAGAGTTTATCCTTTTCTGCCTGCAAGACTCGCTCTATAATTCGGCGCACTTCTAGGGGAGCAGTGATAATCGGCTCCTGGACATCATGGAGTTCATTCTTGCTAGGAGAATAAGTAGAAGATTTTTCAGCTACTCTTCTGGAAATGACTGATGTAGCACCACTGGTAGAGTATCTAAATGTCATAACCGTATTTTTTTAAAAAGCGACTAACCTGTCAGATCGTGTCCGGTTGTTTCGGTAGTGTTATTTGTTGTTTATTTTAGTAATCGGTAAGGGTAAATAGGGAATAGCTTGGTAGTAATCACACTTACCAATTCCCGATTACCAATTATCAATTACCCACGCTTTACACTATCGATGTTCCCGGACATGATACCATATCCAGCCTGACTAAATTTATTGTAAGACTTTATTGTTTATTTATACTATAACCCAAAAATTTTGCCAGCTCTTAATAAAGAGAGTCACCCAAAGCAGTACTCTATCTCTGTAGGTTTTTAGTTTTCGATTGAAACCTGCCCACAATCACAGACAATCAAAAATGAAAAACGCAATTACGGCTTTCGGATTTTCTCTATTATCTTTAATGTTGCCCTCTGAAGCTAGGGCATATGATTTAGATTTCACTAATCTTTATGTGTTTGGTGATAGCCTATCGGATACTGGCAATTTGTTCAATATCAGTAAGGCAAGCAATCAGCTAAATCCCACTCTTCCCATCATCCCCCAGAGTCCACCCTACTTTCAGGGACGTTCTAGCAATGGTCCGATCTGGGTAGATTATCTAGCAGATGCTCTGGACATAGACCTGAAGCGATCTACTGATTTGTCGTTGCTGTTACCGGATTCCCCGATACTGTCTCCAATCACTATCACTCCCGATGGCCCTCGGGTGAGTTTTTTCTTCAATGGTGCGACGACTACTCAAAGCGTAAACTTTGCTTTTGGTGGTGCTGGAACCGGATTGGCTGGGATTGGTCAGTTCGGGGAGGTTGTACCGGGATTACTCACCCAAGTCCCAGGGTTTACCAATGACCTAATCGTATCTGATCAGATGGCTGACCCCAACGCCCTCTATATTCTGTGGTCAGGTGCTAATGATTACCAGAGTGTGGAACCTCCTAATCCTACTGAGGTCGTCGGGAATATACAGACAGCACTGAACTCCCTGTATAACTTTGGTGCTCGCAATTTCCTAGTGCTTAACTTACCGGATTTGGGAAAGATACCTCAATCACTGAGGCTAGGTAGTGCATTATCGACTCGCCTCACGGATTTGATCGAGCAGCATAACTCTGTGTTGGACTCCACCCTTAAGGTTTTGAGCCAATCATTACCTGACATTAACCTGATATTCTTTGATGAATATGACCTATTTAATCAGGTTGTGACCAATCCTGGAGACTTTGGTTTCACGAATGTGACGGAAACGTGCTTAGATCAAGCAACGTTGATTGCCTGTGCTAATCCAGACGAGTTTTTATTCTGGGATAGCTTCCACCCAACGACAGCTGGCCATCAGATCCTAGCGGAATCCACCTTAGCAGCACTTAAGTCCCAAGACAAGCCTGAATCTAAGTCTGTACCAGAACCAGTGTCTTCTGCTTCCTTAGGAGTGATAGGGCTTGCCTGGTTGCTTCGGAAACAGTTGAATAAATCCTGCTAGATTTTACTATTAAGTGTAACACAGTGGCAGCTTTCCGAGCTGTCACCGTTGATACTAAATTGATACTAAATAAATTGATACTACTATTGGTAAATTCTATGGGTAAATTTCTGTTAATCTTATCTGCGATCGCTTGTCTATCTCAGACTGCTATAGCTCAGACAAAACCAAGGCGTTGGGTCAGAGTCATGTCAAATGCTCAGACAGGCAATATCCACTACTTTGATGTCGATTCTTTGGTCACCACCACTGATGAAATGGGCAATCCCATCCACTCCTTTGATAGTAGGATAGTATTTGGTAATCCTCTCGAACCAGGAGTGTATTCTGCCATTATCACGGTTCAAGTTAATTGCCCTGAGCGTTCCATACGTACATCGCGTTTTGAACAATACGATTCCCAGGGTAGTATAATCAGCCGGGAAGAATCGGAGAATGATTGGTACACAATACCCACACCCGATACTCCAACGGTTCATGTCATGAATGGTTTTCACACCTTAGCTTGTAAGTCTAAGACTAATGTTGTTAACCGTTGACTGTTAACTGTTAATTGTTGATTGTTAATTGTTGACAGTTAACTGTGGAGTCGGAACTCTGCACTTTCCGACTCAGGACTCAATTGATATCACTGATCAGAAGATTAACTAATTCTTGGGTGATAGGGAAACCAGTTTGTTGCTCAAAGTGTAAAAACATCGGACTGGGGTTAGCTTCAAGAAACACGTATTCACCATTTGGCTTTAAACGCCAGTCAATCGCCGTCCACTGGAGCCAAAACGCTCTAGTGATAGCTTTACACTGCTGTTGCACGGTCTTTGGCAGCCTGACCGGAATCAATTGAGCATCGATATCTTCTCGAAAGTCAAGAGACTTGGAGCGAATTTCTGCCGAGTACATCGAGTCCCCAATTACATAGGTGCGAATATTGGTGCCAGGGATATACTCCTGTATAGTAACAGGAGAAAGCCGCAGGGCTAAGTTTAGTCGTTCAGGTTGTAGATGTTGTTCTGTTAAAAACTGGACATGAGCATCACCATAGACTGGCTTAAAAATTACTTGCTCATAAGACTTCGTAAACTTAATGATAGCGTCTGGATCATTACTAATTAGAGTATGGGGAATCGTTACACCCATTTGTTGAGCTTTGCTCAATTGTAGAGGTTTTTCCTTATGAAATTCATAAGCTTGCCATGAGTTAACCCAGTGAATTGAGGTTCCTTGCATCAACGTTCTTAGGGTACTCATAGCATCATTAAAAGCAACTCTATGCTGTAATGGATTTTTGATTGGGGGAATTTGAACTCCAGAAAAATTACGCCAAAAGATGCTACGAATATCTCTCAGACGTAATTGATAGCCATCGGATAGGGTGAGAATTCCATCGTTAGTGTGTGGCTGCCAAGATAGGCGTAATTTAGTAGGAAACAGAGAGGTATCGAGATAGTTTGTCTTGCCTCCAGCCTTAGTCAGAGCATAGTTGATATGCGCAGCGTGAGTATCTTCAGGGTTGCCCAAAATTAAAATATTCATCTATTGCCAAACAAAACGAACTAGTATTTATACTGTTCTGCTGATTACCCAAGTTCTTTTTTTGTTTCGGTTTACTAGATAATAGTGTGGCTAATCAAGTCAATATCATACTTTGTTTGGTAATAAATTGGTATTTTAAAACACACTCTAAGCCAAATTAATTTTGGTATACTATAAGTTATATTTCCCTGATCACAGCTAAATTTTATAGTTAAATACATCCTGATATTACTCCGAAAATATAGTGCACTCTGTTGACAAATTGCCTAAATGCTGAAAAACGCTGCTAATCGGTCCAGGGAATTGTCACTAGATGGCTTACCCCTTGAGGGCGACATTTCTCACTATAGCAATCCTATAGGATTGCTATATGCCCTAATCTTTATAATTACTAAAAAATTGGCAAGTGTGCCAATCTTGAGATTCTTTTCACTGGTAATGGTTTAAGGTCAATACCTGAGAGATGTTGTTTGTGTTCGATAGCAGTTAGGTTGTTACTCAAGGCTTCAAGCAGGTCTCCCCCTTCTTATGACAAGGCGCTTTGTGCTTGCACCCCCTTCTTCCTCGATCGCGAAGGTGGTAATATTGCCATCTTCTCGGCGTTGCTGAATTAAGGAATGAATGCGCGATCATTTGGTTTGATTGAAGCCCCCTAAATCCCCCAATTCTGGGGGACTTTGATAGTTTTGTTCCCCCCAGAATTGGGGGGCTAGGGGGGCAAAACCATACGCATAATCAGCAACGCCATCTTCTCCAATTCCATCCGTAACAATACCTCCTTCTTTACATGAGCTTTGGCGAGTAGGGACATTTAAACTGTCGTGTTGAGCAGGTGGACTGGCAAGTTGAGTATTCATGACTGCTTTGAATTGCTGAAAGCGCTAGTTCAAAAAGATGGTCAGAGAAATAATCTCTGTATGTAACCATGACAAAATAACCTGGCTTTCGTAATCCAGATAATTACTGATCCTGTTAAATCTTTTACAATTCTATATCCGTTAATTCTCTACTTTAGCTCTTATTCATGGATAAATACTAACTAAGTAGTGGCCCACAAAACTAGGGGAAGAGAAAGGAAACTCACTAAGGTAGACAAAACCACTGTCCGTGCTACTACCGGAGCATCTCCCCCAAACTCAGTGACCAAGACTACCGTACTAATTGCTACAGGCATGGCACTTTGTAACACCAACACCTGTAAATTTAATCCCTCCAGTCCCAATGCTTGACCAACGGTATGGGCAATTAGGGGAGCTACCAACAAACGCAAGCTAGTCGCAAGCACCTCATACCGTCCTATTACCAAACGGGTGCGGGACAATTGTATCCCCAACACAATTAAATCGATAGGGATTGCTGCCATACCCAACTGGTGAATACCCTTATCTAGCCCTAAAGGCAGTTTTAAGCGCAATAAACGCCAGGTTAATCCTGCCAGCATTGCCCAGAGTAGCGGTAGTTTTAGGGTTAAGCGCACTCCAGAACTAATACTACCCCCTTTAAGTAAAGCGGGACAAATAGCAAACATCAACAAGGCAGCTGTGATCATGTAAACTATAGCGCGTTCTAAACCCGGTGTACCAAAGGCAAAGGAATTGAGAGGAAGCCCCAAGTTTCCAGCATTGGGAAAAATAGCAGCAACCATAAAGCTTTTTTGGACAACTGCTGGTAATTTCAACAGTTTGCCTAACCCCCAACTCAGTAGGTAAAGCAACACAGCGGTAATGATCAAGCCAGCAACTAAACCAGTGGTGCTTTCGGTAGACAGTGTTGTCCGATACAAGCTGTCTGCTATCAACGCTGGTACCAGAATATAAAGAGATAGCTGAGAAAGAGTTTGCTTGTCCAGAGATAACGTGCGACCAGCAATAAATCCAATCAGGATAATTAAACCGACCGAAACGACAGCAGGTAGAATAACAGTCATTAGATAAATACTGAGATGAACCCCATTAAAGCAAAAGTCTTTTTATTAACCGTTTAGTGTTGACCGTTGACTGTTGACCTTCAAGCAACCTTTAACATTCAACATTCAACCTTAAACCTTAAACCTTAAACCTATTTTTGCTAAACTGCTTCAGTCGCCGCCGCAGTTGTTTAATATTAGGTCTGTGACCTCCATAACGCCAACGGATATAAGCATGGGAAATCTGCTCAATGACCTCAGCGGATGCTTGAGGCTGGTCTTGACTTATACAGCTAGCGTACTCTAGGGGAGTTTGAGTCGGATGTTTGACATACCCTTTGGTTGCTAAAATCTTGATCATTTGCTGGTAAATCTGTTCCATTGGTGGCAATGTTGCCAACCAGAAACGATAGCGCCAGTTTTTCCACTGATGCCAACCTAGCCAGCTCAGAAAACCAAATGCGATCGCTAATATCAAGCCGCTCAACATACCTAACCAACCACTAGATACCATCTTCCACAATCCAACAAATATTCGGATAATGGTACCAATGGTGAAATGCCATAGGTTGCTCAGTAAACCAGTGATTGGTGAGGGGAGCCAACCTGCTACCCACTGCCAAAACTGCCGCAAGACACTAAAGGTTTGATATTGCTCGACGGAGGGGGGCAGCAATTCATGACCTGGGATGGGGTCAAAGGCAAACCAACCGTATTGAGGGAAATAAACCTCAGTCATGGCATAGGCATCAGTATTGCGGACGATGTAAAACCCGGTAAAGGGGTTAAATTCGCCAGTGCCAAATCCAGCCACTAATCGGGCTGGGATGCCTATGGAACGGAGCATAATCGTGAGGGTGGTGGAAAAGTGGTCGGGATAACCACCTTGATACTTGAAGAGAAAGGCTTCCACCAAATCTTGATTTTCTTCTAAAAAAGGGAATTGTGAGGGGTCTTGGGGGAGGCGATAACGCTGCTTAACCGCCTGGGCTAGATACAAGGCTTTTTCATAGGAAGAAGTAAGAGGTTTTTCTGAAGTGGCTAGGAGTTCTTCAGTACGTTGCCTGACCCTCACAGCAATTTGAGCAGGAATATCCAAATAGTAGTTTTGAATCGACTTGGGGTAGTTATCCCCAGCTTGCTGCAACTTAGTGCGATCGCGAAATGGAACTTCTGATATTACGGTATAGGTCAGTCCTTCTACTAAACCTAAAGGCGATCGCAAACTGCCTTCTGCTCCAATACCTATTTCCCGCGACGGAAAGAACAATTCGTTAGGATAGGCCAAAGCGGGAATCAGATTCGGCAATTCTGATACAGCTGTATAGGTTTGAATTACCTTTTTGGTTTGACCTGTGATCAAGGCAGGTAAGAGTTGGAAGCGATAGGACCAGCTTGGTCGAGTTATTTTCTGAACTTGATTATCCCGAGAAATTTCCCAACCCTGACCCGTGTAGTGGTCAAACGCTAGCACTCGCCAAAATCCCGGTGCTTGAGAACGCACCCGCATCACTACCTTAGGTTTGAGTTCTCCCCGCAGATTCTGGTTAATCTTGCTATTAAAGCCATAGTAAAATGTCTCATCCAACTCACCAGAACCCGTAGCGTTTTGAGAGTCACCACTACCATTTTCCCCTTGCTGTTTCCCTTCACTTACATAGCCAGGGTTAACAATTAACCTATTTTGTGAATCAAATCTCCGGTTTGCCATTTCCCCAGGAGCACTGACGGGATACATCTGGATTTGATAACCAGGGAAACGAGGCATCAGAGCAAAAATCGTTAACCCTAGCGCCATAATTACCCCGATGAATAAAATGAGACGCTTTAGGGGTATGGGTGAGGAGTGTGGATTAAACCAATATAATTTTTTACCTTTTTTACCTTTTTTTTCCGTAGATATACCCAAGCGTGACTGGTAATCCAGGACAAGAACCGGTAATGCGATCGCTAAAAATACTAACAACAGAGGGGCAAACGCCAGAGTCTGACTCACAGTACCAGCGACCCCCAACAGGATTAGCCCAATTACCATCGAATAGCCCAAATCCTTGCGGCGCGGCAAGTCAAAGCTATGGAGAATTTGCAGCTGAACTAACAACTGAGCTAGAGCTAAGCGGGTATCATTGAGCTGACTGAATACATTGCCCAAAAAGGCTCCCAATGCCAGCAACATCCCCAATGCCAGCAAGAATTTCAGAGCAATGTTACGTTGGCGACGACGATACCAACTCCAGGTTGCTCCCACAATACTTAAGGGTACTGCCCAAAGACTCCAGAAGGTAGATGCGGCGACATCAACAGCCACAATTCCTACTACTACCAGTGCCTGTACCAACACCCTTAACGAAATCGACTCCTCTGTAGGAGGCAATGGCTTCGCCTCAAGACGCTGCCAAAACTGACTCACCATGGTAGATGCGTGATAGGTTATATGTCAAGCTTGGAATGTTAAAGGTTGGAATGTTAAAGGTTGGAATGTTAAAGGTTGGAATGTTAAAGGTTGGAATGTTGTTGGAATGTTGAAGGTTGGAATGTTGAAGGTTGGAATGTTGAAGGTTGGAATGTTGAAGGTTGGAATGTTGAAGGTTGGAATGTTGAAGGTTATAACCTGCAACCTGTTCACCTATTCACCTGCAACCTGTTCACCTATTCACCTGCAACCTGTTCACCTATTCACCTGCAACCTGTTCACCTATTCACCTGCAACCTATTCACCTATTCACCTATTCACCTATTCACCTGCAACCTGTTAACCTGTTAAGCTGCAACCTGCAACCTGTTAACCTGCAACCTATTAACCTATTCACCTGTTAACCGGCAAGTATTCTGACTAATTTGTCGGGCAGATTGCAAAGGTCAAAGGTTTCTGTTCTCCATGATGGAAGCGAATCTCGATAGAACAAATCTGATTCGGTTGTAAATCATAGGATTCTACACTCAGGTAACCTGGATAGGTACGTTCTGCTTTTGCGGAGGCTTGAGGTGTACCTAGAGTTAAGCTACCACCTCTAGGCAAACGAGTGCTGACCCGTAGCTGAGACACACCATCTTCTTGATGATATTCGGCTCGCAGAGTCACTAAACCAGCACTAGTCTCCCACTGGCGCTCCACAGGAGTTTGATTTGGTGAAACTGGAATGGTCAGGGTGGTAAGAATTTCCTTAGCTGCTAACAGAGCTAAGACCATCTTTTGGTCATTGTTAGCTTCTTCGTAAGGTAGGGATGGCAGTAGTTGTTCTGTAGAACGGGCACTTCCCATCAAGATGGTGCCACTCCAGGAGTTAAGGGCATAGAATTCGTCAGGAAACAGCTTTTGAACTGCCCTAACCAGTTTAGCCCCTAGCTGATACTGGGAAGACACTGCCTCAGAGCAGGCTTCTAGCAATTGAGATAAAACGTTTTCTGGTATGGCAGTTGGTAAAGCCAAGTTAGACAACTGTGGCATCCAAAACCTAACTCCGGAAACCCAAGACTCTGCTATTGCGTCAACAATATCAGTTTCATAGTCTGACATTTCTGTCTCCCAAGGAAACAGAGGTGGGTTAAGTTCAATTTGAGCTTGTAGTTTGCGCTTCAATAGCGTCTGGAAACGATTTTGCACGGTTGACATCTCTCCCAAGTTGTAGCGGCGGATTTCACCGCCTAGTGTAAGGTCATCATGGGTGATCGATTCTAGTGAATCCACCCACATGCGGTCTAAAACCGCTTCGCCATTGTGATTAGGGACAATGTTCAAGTTTTCCAAGTCCAGTGATTCTGATAAATCCAGGGGATATACATCAAAGTCAAAATCCGCTGCTGTTGTCTCACCCAGAGGTACAGTATCGTTTACTTGACCGTTTGATGGTATTGAAGCAGCGGGACGGGACTCTTTTAGCCAAGCCATTAAGCGGCTATAGAAAGCGTCCATATTGTTATCTATGTCACTATTCATCTTTAGATCTACCGGATCCGGATACTGAACTATTACGAATATCCCAGGCAATTTCGAGCAACTTAAACCATCGCTTCTGTGCCTGGTTTAGTGTACAACCCAAGGTCTTAGAAATTTCTTCATTGGAGTAACCTTGTTGTTTGAGTTTAAGTAATTCTGACTGTTGGGAGCTCAGTTTTTGTTGAAATCGTTGCCATTCTTTTGGTGTTAGCCCCAGATTTCGATCCAAATCTGCTCCCAGCCACTGATGTACCAATTCCCAGCGGTGAGACAGAGCAAACCGAATCAGATGATACTTAAACCGTTGTTGTAAATAGTCCCGCTGTCTGGGATTGATGCCTAAAATCTCCTCAATTTCCCTGGTTGGCAGGTCTTTCAGCCGCAGAGTAAAGTAATTTGCACAATCATGTTGCTGGCGTTCTTCGAGATAGGCAAATAATTCTTTGATTACAGTTTCCCGCAGGCTGGAGTCTAGGGGTTCAGAGTCTGATAACACCATTGCTTCCCGCACCTGCTGGATCGCCGCATCATTCCAAGTCGCATCTGACTCCTGTGCTGCTCCTTCCGCTGCTGTATCCATATCCACAGAGGTTTCTGGAGGTTGCTGTTGGGAAAAGGTTTGAGCACGTAGAATGACCAACTGTTGGGAACGGCGACCGGGTAAAGGAATACGTCGTTTACCATAGCGCTCTGTAAACGCCATATATTCTGATAGTTCCAGGAGACTGCGGGGACGATAGGTTTCCTCCAGGGAGGTTTCCCGCCGAAAGGCATTTAAGGCTTCGGCATAGAATCCCTGTAAGAAATCTTCAATCATATTCAGCCGCGCCTGGTAACTGGTCGGCGTTTGATGGGGTGTAATGTAGCGGTAGATAATCGCACTAAGAGTACTCTGTAGTTCTACCCTTCCTTGGAGCGACCCCAGTTTGTAGTAATGACAAACTTGCTTGAGACGATGGTTAGCGAGGTTTTGAGCCCAGCTGTCCACATCCCCAGAGTTTTGAATCCGATTACTTTCATTGCAAATACGATTAACTTCATCAGCGATACGTCTTGCTACGTCCTGGCAGTTTTGCTTAGAAGCACGAGTGGACTGCCGGAGTTCGTTATACAGCAGTTCAAATAGTCCTTCCACGCCCAGGCAGACTTCCCTCATCATGATTTTCATTCAATAACGACCCTAACATACACGTACTCTCGACAAATTTGATTTAGGTTTAGACTATGTGCAGCCAAATTCCTCACCCTATAGCTCCTATGGAATTAGACGAACAAATTAACAATTTGATTGATAATGCCCCACAAGATGGAACGACGCCTCAATCGATTGAAGCGATCGCTCCAGTACTCAAACTTCTGGCGGAACAACTAAACCATCTGGAATATTACATTCTCCAAAATCTTGACCAAGGTTGGGTGTTGACTACACTGAGTAATCGTGCTAACCCTGACCTGGAGAAAAATGTTATTTATGCTTTTCCGACTGTTCAAGATGCTGCCAATTTTCATTCTGATTGGGATCCTCAACTTATGGCGTGCGGGGTGCCAGTCACTCACATTTTGTTTCAGATGTTGGCAATCGACACCGTCACTAGTACTGTTTTCTTTGATACACCTGGTAATTTAGCGGTTGGTTCAGAGGTCTCTCGAGAGGACCTACGAAATTTAATACAAGCTCAACTACAGCAAATCCGGTCAGCACCCAAGTCAGATTCTAACAATCAACCTCCTGACATTGCTTAAGTATGGCTTCACCAAAGCAGGGGATGACTGGATGAGGGGATGACTGGATGAGGGGATGACTGGATGAGGGGATAAGACACGGAAGACTATTGAATCACGCATTATTACCATCACCCCTGATCACTTCATTACTGATCCGGTCTCATCTAGGCACTTTTGATGCATGATCATGCATCAATATAGTTCTTTCGTGCCATCACGACCTCTGGCCATCTCCCCATCGGTGAATTTACTATCTGTAAACGCAACTTGGTATTAATTTGCCACTTGCTATAATAGTGCGGCTAAAATTGCGGTTAAGCCCCCAATATGCCTAGCAATAAAACTATGGTAGCTTCTTTTACTGGCTTCCCTGATACGGAAAATCACTGGGCAAAGCCATTTATTGAAGGTTTAGCCAATCAGGGAATGATTAGCGGTTTCCCTGATGGCAGATTCCGACCTAATCTACCCATGAATCGATCTCAGTTTGCTGCCATATTAAAAAACGCTTTTTCCCAACCCGAAAAACAACGATCTGCTCCGAAGTTTATTGATGTATCACAGAAACACTGGGCTTTGGAGGCGATTCAATATGCTTACGAAACTGGCTTTATGTCGGGTTATCCTGGTAATCGCTTCCGCCCAGACACTAATCTGGTTCGAGTGGAAGCCTTGGTAGCGATCGCAGCTGGCTTGAACCTTCCCTTGAGTGAGATATCGGATGTACAGATAGAGCTACCCCAACTCTATCAAGATGTGGATAAAATTCCTGGTTATGCCCGAGACAGGATAGCCACCGCTACGGATGCTAACATAATTGTCAATTATCCCAATCCCAAGCGACTGCGACCCACTCAAGTGGCAACTCGTGCTGATGTGGCAGGGTTTATCTATCAAGCTTTGGCGTATTTGGGTCAGGTGCCAGACCTAAACTCAAAATACACGGTTGCTTTCCAAACCACTAGGGAGGTTAGCCATCAGCGAGAGTTTCGGGGAGTTTGGGTTGCCAGTGTCTGGAACATTGACTGGCCCTCTGAAAAGGGTCTAGCTGTAGAAAAACAGCAAGAGGAACTGATCGAGATTATTGACCGGATTGAGGAACTTAACCTCAATGCTATGTTTTTCCAGGTACGACCGACGGGAGATGCGTTATATGCCTCAGAATTAGAACCTTGGAGTGAATGGCTAACAGGTACCCAAGGGCAAGCACCAGAACCGTTTTACGACCCGCTGGAGTTTGCGATCGCAGAATGTCACAAACGCAATATTGAACTACACGCCTGGTTTAACCCGTTCCGCGCTGCAACAGGATCACAAGTTTCCGCAAAAGTCAAGCCTCACATCAGCGTTACCCATTCAAACTATGTGTATCAACACGGTAAACAATTGTGGATGGATCCAGGAGTAAAAACAGTTCAGGACTGGACTTATAACGTGATTCTGGATGTAGTGGGTCGTTATGATGTCGATGGGATTCATCTGGATGACTATTTCTATCCTTATCCTATCAAAGATCAAGATTTTCCTGATCAAAAAACCTATGAAGCTGATCAGGAAGCTGGGGGTGAACTGAGTTTGGGGGATTGGCGCAGGGACAATGTGAATAAGATGGTTGAGCGTCTCTACACTGGCATTAAAGCTACTAAGCCAAAAGTTAAATTTGGGATTAGTCCCTTTGGAATTTATCGTCCTGGACAACCTCCTCAAATTAAGGGATTAGATCAATATGAAGCTATCTATGCTGACCCGAAAAAATGGTTAGAAGAAGGCTGGGTCGATTATATTGCTCCTCAACTTTACTGGCGCATTGAGCCTCCTGCCCAAAGTTATCCGGTTTTACTGCAATGGTGGACAGAAAATAATCCTAAAAATCGACACATTTATTCTGGGAATAGACTCAGTAAGTTAGATGGACAAGAGTGGCCGATTTCTGAGTATGAAGAACAAGTTGAAATTAGCCGCGATCTAGTGTCTCAACTCTCCCTAGGGAATATTTTCTATAGCATGAAAGTATTCACAGAAAATCGTTTAGAGGTGGTTGATCAGTTGAAAAGCTCTATTTATTCTGAACCTGCTGTTGTTCCTACTATGGAGTGGTTAAAGACTGAGCCACCTAAGACACCAGGTAATGTCAGAGCAAGAGATGGTAAGCTAAGTTGGCAGAAAGTTTGTGATGGAGAGATTTGTTATTGGACTCTTTATCGACAACAAGATGGGGTTTGGAGGTTGTACAAAATTCTGAATTCAGCCACGCTAGAGATAGCGCTAGAGTCGGGAATCTATGCCTTGTCAGCAGTGGATAGGATTGGGAACGAAAGTTTAGGAGTTGTGGTATCGTTGGGTTAAAGGTTGTTCGCCCTTGGCATCCCTATTAGGGTAGGTTCAATGGTTAAGGCAGATGTTGGCTAAACTCATCTAAAGAATTAGCTGTTAATGCCGTTGTCATTAAGGTGTCCAGTTGTTGGATATTTAAGCCTTGTAAGCTGTTGCGCATTTAAACTGTGATAACAGCATTGCCTTTGTTTTTTATTTTTCGTACCCATTTTATAATTAACCCTCCTTCATTTAAAAGATGATTTAACAAACATTCTAATTCTTCAATTGATTTGAAAACTCGATTGGCAATATATTCTTTTGCTGAATGCCAAACCAATTCAATTAAGTTATAATCAGGACTATACTCGGGAAGATA